>JBEPYC010000315.1:0-5241 GCA_041641555.1 Chitinivibrionales bacterium
CGGTCTGAAAGCTGCGGCAAAACGTCTCGAAGAAGGGTCGCTGGGCCATTTCCGCCCAGAAGTTCTCTGTCGACTGAAGCAGCAGAATGACCGGCTGATTCGGAGATTGATCGCCCGTCAGCCGAATAAGGCGGGGACCGGCAATCCAGGTCCGGCCTTTTTTATGCGCCAGATTCTCCTGCTCCAGTCTTCGGTAGACCTTGGTAATTGCATGATGAGAGACCGAATGAACCAGCGACAGGTAGCCCACCTTGGGAAGCGGGAATCCGCGCTGGTAGGTTCCGTTGGCGATGTTCTCCTTGGTTTCCCGGTAAAGTTGTTCATCTCTTGAAGGTTTCTTTTCTCTCGGCAGCAAAGGCTGCGTGGGCTCATCTCGTCCGGCGACCCTTACCCGTCCTCCTCTATACGATGTCACCAGTTTTCTCGCTTTCAACCGCCCAATAGCCTTGTAGATGGTCGATAGCGAAACCTTGTATCGCTGTGCCAGCACTCTCATCGGCGGAAGAAAGACGATGTTTTCGTCATGCAATGCCGAAGCGATCTGGTCGGCTATACGGTCTGCCTGGCTTTCATAATGCTTTTTCATCGTGGTCCCTGCGGCTGAATGCACCCAGAATAATATAACTAATATGACAGAAGGAACAAACAAAAGAAACTACAATAGCCACATTGCCGCAAACCTGCGTTGAATTGCATCACGAGCCCGCTTAGATTAATAACCAATGCAAAACAACCAGCACCGGCAAAAAGTCAATATCGCTTACGCATATATTAAGTTTATGAAGACAACCTTTCAACATCCCAAATCTCTACGTTCGGCCCGGGCTGGTGCATATCAGCGCAACGGGGTTACTTCGATGCATGGGGCGGATATGAGTCAGATTTCCCGGCTTTGCTCGTTAATTGTTTGCTTTTTTGTTTTTTCTGGAGCGGTATCTGCAGAGGAAGTCCAAAACAAGAATACCGAGCTTGCCCTGAATCTCGTGAGTGTTCCTGGAGGAACATTCACCATGGGTAACCCGAACGATGAATCCGGGAGAAGCGCACCTCATTCAGTTACCGTCCCACCATTTCGCATCATGGCCGCCGAAGTCACCCAGGGGCTGTATACCAGGGTACTCAAACGAAGGCCGTCATATTTTCATGGCAATCCAGACCACCCGGTTGAACGCGTCTCCTGGAAACACGCGGTAATCTTCTGCAATCGACTGAGTACCATGATGGGACGGGACAGCTGCTACCTGCTCAAGGACGGTTTTTATGAGGTGGATCTCTCCAAAAACGGGTTTCGCCTTCCCACCGAAGCCGAATGGGAATACGCCCGTCGTGAAGCAGGAAAAATAAGCGTCAACGAGATAACCAATCTGCGCGGGTGGTATGCCGATAACGCGCAGCTTCAGACTCGCAAGACGGCATCGCTCTCCGCGAATGCACTGGGCCTTTATGACCTTCAGGGAAATGTCTGGGAATGGTGCTCCGATTGGTATGCTCCGTTTACCGGTGATAGTAGGAATGATCCGACGGGGCCTGATAACGGCAGCAGCAAGGTGGTAAGGGGCGGCTGCTGGTGGAGTCTTCCTCAGGAGCTTACTCCCGGACACCGATCCTATACCAAACCCGATTACCGATTCAAGTTTTTGGGATTCCGCTGCGTCACACGTAACTAACCAGCAAACGTACAAAGAACAATACCATGACCAAAACAATGAAAGACTACATGAAGAAGCAATCGTCAAGGGCTACAATTCGCATTCTGATTTCCTTAATAATCACCCTCTGCCTTACCCAGTCATTGTACGCACAAATTGGTGTCACTCCTCCCTACAAACTCGGGAGCAAGTCTTCGGCCTATTATAGTGGACTGGATCATAAAGGAGTCGGGCTTGCGATTGGGACCTTTCTTCAGGTCGGTGGCGGTTGGGAAGACAACATCTACAGGAGTCCTTACATCTTCAGTTGGCAAACCAAGGGGGCAACGAGTCCTGCCAGGGTGTACGGAAGCGAAGTGAATATTCCGCGTGGGGATATCCCCTTGATTACCAAATTCGGAGTGGAGCTTGGCAGCACTTTTGGAGAATCCCAGCGTTTACGTCTTTTGACTCTTGGGCAATTCAAACGGTTTGAAGATGAATTTCTCGGGAACCGCTCTGCCTTTTCCGGCCTACTCTCATACCGAAATGACCTCACCAATATTCTGCGGTTCGATATCGACACCGACTATGACGTTCAGCGTGGCCCGACGACGCTCATTTTTGGGGTAGAGGACGTCAGCAATGAAACCGATGTCACTCGTTTGAGAAGCCAGGCAGTTCTTTCAATCGAGTCGGTTCGCTTTCCCTTTATTGGAAGAGGGGTTTCGCAGATTGCAGCCATGGCTCGATTCTACGATTACGGCCCGGCAAATCACCTTGCAACGTTCATCAACGGCAACGATACCACTAATCTTGCCAATCTAAACAGTTCCGGCTTAAGCATGAACGACACTTTAGAAGCTGACTATTTCCAATTACGGGGACGTCTTCGCCATACTCAAGGATTGTATCGAGGATATTCGGCACGGGTGACATTCGATTACATGAAACGCACGTATCTCCATCAGTGGGCAAAGATGATCGCAACCGACAGTTCTGCCGGCATGGGCTATATCCCCGACAGTCTCAATAGCAACCCGGATACTGATTATCCTCATCGGTCCCAACACGAGTACCGTCTGTATGCGGGTGTTCGGTACGATCCTCCGCACATCAATAATGCACGCATTAATCTTGGTCTGCAGGGCCTCTGGGTTAAAGATCCCTTCGAAGGGTTTTACGGATACAACCAGTATTCTCTGTTTGGCTCCGCAATGTATACCCCAAAAGAGAAAAGCTTCATCGAGTTTGTCTTCGGCATCAAAAACCGAGCTTATGATGAATTACTTGCCAACTATGAGTACTGGTGGGCTCAAGACACTTCCAGCTGGACCTTTCGCAACATCTCTCGCGACCGTGGGGAAGCTCTTGAGCGAACGGACCTAAGCTGGTGGCAAACAAAACTGAAAAAAGTGATCGTCGAATTCAGTTTGCGCGGACAAGCACCACTTCACCACTCAGTCGCGCTCTGGGGCAACTATTCTCTGGATATGGAGCATACAAACAGACCCACTGGAGAGTTTCTCAGCAGATCATACACCTCTCAGATGATTGCCGGTGGATTAACCTTTTTTCTGGACGTACTCGGTCCCGAACCACATTACCTTTTCTCAAAAAATAACGATCAATAGAGCCCATTATCACCTCAGTTAAACAATCCTAAAGGAGGGAGTGTGATGTCTTTTTCTAAGAAAACCTTTATTACGGTATTAGTGCTTGGAGTATCGATTCTCCATGCCGATGTCCTGGTCGACAACATGTCAGGTATTGCCAACAAGACCTCGGCTGGTGGATATGTCTTTGATATCTCTTCCGAAGCAACCACATGGGAGTGGCCCGATCCTGCTCTCAGCTGGAGCTACCTGGATTTTGAAGATTTCGGCCTGGATGATACCGGCAAAGTTGCCCGTGTTGCCGGAACGCTCGGCGGAGCTGTCGATTACCCGTTTATTGGTTGGGGATGTTTCCTGAACCTCGGAAAAGACACCCTGGATCTTTCCGAAAACGTTTCGGCCTTTGCCTTTCGGGCTCGAGGGGTAGGTAACTGGCGCTTCAAATTTAGAAACAAGCTTATCGATGAACTCGCTCCAGAGGCCGGAAAGACTGGAGACCAGGTCGCCTGGCGTGTGCAGATTCCTGTCACCGAAGAATGGCAGTGGTTTGTGTTTACTCCCGAACAGTTTTCCGCAAACGTTGGCGATGTAAATACATTGTTTGCGCAGAGCTACACCGCCAAAGATCCGATGAAATCCATTTACAAGGTTTACTGGCAATCCGATGGATACACTTCTGCGGACCAGGGCACCGAGGTCTGGCTCGATGTGGATGATTTCTTCCTCTTGGGTTCGATCTCCGAAATCGGCATGTCTACTATCCAACCTTCCGAGCAGCAGTGCTCAGAGATCAACGCAGTTGCCCCCGGGGCCTGTGCCAGCAGTTCTATTCGGCATTTCCGTACCCCTGCCGGCCTGAAACGTTCATCGATTTCTCCAGACGCAAAGCTTTTCTCGGTCACGGGCGAAGCCATCGGTAACGCACAGCGCTCAGGTGTCAGGCTACCTGAGGGTGTTTACATTATTAACGCTGAAGGTGCTAACGTCCTTCGCACAAACCTCACCCGGTAAATAATCGCTGAGGATGGGATACCTAATGAAGAAAGTGGTATTAGTTCTGATCGGTACATTGGCCTTCGGCGCGCTGCGGGCCGATGTACTCGTGGACAATATGGAGGGCCCGAAAACAAATCAGGCCCTCTCCGGTGGATACTGGTTTCTCTTTCTGGATGCTAAATCCAAGCAGGAAGGCACCACGGAAGTACTCTACCCCGACGGGTACGGGTACAATTTCCGCTACGATGACCAGGGATACAAGAGTGAGCGATGCGCACGGATGAAGGCCCGTCTTGGAGCCGGGTTTGATTATCCTTTTATCGGCATGGGCATGAACCTCGATCAATACAAGCGCCCCTACAATTTTTGCAAGGTCGATGCGATCGAATTTCGTGCACGCGGTAAGGGAGTTTTCAAGCTGAAATTGCGAGACGCCTTCGGCTACCGCCATAATCCCCGGAAAGAATACACTCATGAATTCACGGTTTCTCCGGAGTGGCGTCTTTATTCTCTGAAACCGGAAGACTTTGAGATCGACCTGGACGCACCACTGGTACAGAAGGGAAAGCAATGGAGCAGCGTATGCGATTCGGTGCTTTCTCTGGTATTTGTCACTTCATCGTATGCGGCACGAGATGCCGGTACAATAGTCGATCTTCAGGTAGACGATATCGTTATTCGCGGCCTTGATACTATTGGCGTTGTGCATGATAATGCACCCCCGCGTCCCGAGCACGCTCTTCATCGTACCGAATTCCAGACGGATACGCGCGACGATGTCGCCGATGATCGGCTTCGGCGGGGACAGTAACCATTGTACCAGGCCCGACGGGCAATTTAACATAACCACACATTGCAAGCAGCAAGGCACTAAGGGATTTCTATGCCACGGTTTTCGATTTCCGCAGTCTTTTTTCTTCTCTTGTTCTTCGGCGTGCACAGCGCTGATGTTACGCCGGTCCAGGCCCCGGCGACTCCCTCGCAGGGAGGACAGACAGATC
>JBEPYC010000316.1:0-5239 GCA_041641555.1 Chitinivibrionales bacterium
TGCGTAGGCGCTCACGGCGGACCCCAGAATCAGGGTGAATTGTATACAGAAAGACAATAGGAGCGATCCTAAAAGCGTGAGAGGCTTATTACGAAAAAGGTAAATGGCCTGCCTTCCGTTCTTTAGTGGTTCCAGCACCCGCGAAGGGAGAACCTTTTCAAGACCCATCCGAACCGGTTTGGTGACACGTTTGGAAAAAGAAAGCACAAGCAGCATAATAAGCACCACCACACTGACCGGAATGATCCGCGAGAACTCAATGGGAATGGCGGAGCGAAGAAAGAAGGTAAACGTTGCGAAGGAAATCCCTACGACCGCGAGTAGTCCCCCGATTTTGTGAATCCATGTAGCTGCCCAGGCCGAAGAATTATCCGAAATTCTTCCTACCATTATTGCTCGCAGCACATCTTGCGCTGCCGATGTCGGTAATGCGACTGAGTAAAAACATCCTATGAAATGATAGCGAATGGTGGACGAAAACTTAAGGTTCGGAACGAGTGAGCGCATCAGGTACCACCATTTGAACCCTTGAAGAAATAGTGCGAAGGCAGAAGAGACAATAATGAATGGTATTGCCCAGGGCGCTATCTGATCGATTGCGTTGGATATGTCTCCAAAATCCATGCGCCCAAGAATGTAGGCGATCGGTATGATGGCCAACAAATATTGGATGGGTTTGATGAATGGCTTGAGACGCTTGTGCCAGAGGGTCTTAGACATAGAATGCAAAACTGCCGGTTCGTGTGATTTCCTCCGATTACTGAAAATACATGCGCATGAGAAAACAGCGAATGCTGTAGGTGGAAAAATCCCTAAGCACGGTAATTCGTTATAGTTGTTGTAGTTATCTCGAATACAACGCCTCACCCGATGAGCATGTCTAAAGCCGCTTCCCGAGAAGATTGCCGGAAAACGTCCTGATCCCAGCATTTTCAATTTATTTTAGTAGACTTCCCCGTTTTATCACTATGGCTGCTCTGGAAGGTCAGAATGTTTAAAGTTACGCTCCGTGCCCAGAACCTGTCAGTATTCGTACTGATTGCTACGTTTTTTCTTCTCTACTGTGCCGCACCTCCAATGCCTGTTGATCCAACAGAAAAGGCCGTACAGGGCCTTTCTTATGAAGTCAATCCTGCTACCTATTACACCGGTGAAGCAATTGAACAGAATGCTATGAGTTATGATGGCGATACACCAAATACGATTTCCATCTCACCGGCGCTCCCCGAGAGTCTGGTTTTTGACGAGCAAACCGGGGTTATTTCCGGCACTCCTCGAGAACCCCTCGAGGCAAGCGTGTTTACCGTCACTGCATCCAATCAGTTTGGTAGCGATAATGTTCAACTGGTCGTCACCGTTCTGCAGTCAAAACCACGAAGTTTGTCGTATTCGGAACAGAGTATCCAGGCACGTGTGGGAGTACCAATCGATACGGTGTATCCAGCCATTGAAGGTGGTTCGGTCAATCAGTTTTCTTCTTCTCCGTCCTTCCCATCAGGTTTAACCCTTGATACTTCCACCGGAAGCATCTCGGGAACACCGACGGTGGCTTCTGACTCGGCAACGTACACTGTAACGGCGAGCAATGCATCGGGATCTGCAGAGTATGATCTGAGCATTACGATCAACAGTAATCACTCTCCCGCATTCGCTCGCGACACCCTCTACGCGAACGTCGCTGTTATGGATACGTTGTCGATTACTCTTGCTGCGGGTGACGCCGATGGGGACAGTGTGTTCTTTGAAAAACTCGGGGCAGATACTTCGGGAGAAACCGATGAGGACTCAGTTTCGATTTCAATCATGAAATCCGATACTGCGGTGACTATTATTGCCGTCTTTGAAGCACCCAGAATAAAAACGTTTCGGCTCATAGCTGCAGATAGATACCAAGGCTACGATACTGCGTTCGTTCGGATAATGGCTTATGACTCAGACTCGGGCGGGTGGATAACCAGAAGTGTCGACAGCACGATATCGGAAGGGAGTCAGATTGCTCTGGATCTACTGTCCCAATCTACCTGGAACCCTGACAGTGTCAAATTCGTGCTTGCTCCTGGTGTGCCGCAGGGAGACACAATCGATACACAAAACATTTACAGGTATATGCCTTCCTATGCGGAAAGTGGAAACTATGCCATAAAGATCATCGGAGAGACATCGGGAAATAGCGACACCATGATGCTCAACCTGGCTGTCATGAACTCGAATCGGCCACCTGCATGGAATTCGGATACGCTCAACGTGTCGGTTGCCGAAGGTAATACACTGAGTCTCTCACTTCCCGAAAAATGCAACGACCCCGATGGCAATGCAGATCTGAGTTTCGGCAGTGTCGATCCGCCGAATCCGACTCTTGGGCAATTGAGCGATGATGGTATCTTTCGGTATTCTGCTGATACCTCCGCAGGTAGTTTCGAAAGGCTACTGGAAGTATCGGATGGAGATATGGCGGATACCCTCGTGCTGATTGTAACGATTACCGATGTCAACCATTCCCCAGAATGGGATCGCGATACCATAGAAACGACGGTTGCGGAAGGGCAGACGCTGTCCTTGACCCTCGGTAACTTTTGTACTGATCCCGACGGTGATCATGGGTTATCGTTTGCGAAAGTTGATGACGAAACTACTCCAGGAGAGGTCGTTATATTGCAAACAACAGGTGCAATATATCTGTTCGAACCGGGACACGAAGATTCCGGCACCCACAGCGTACGCATCGAAGTTTCGGATGGGTTTTTGAGTGATACTACTGTGGTGCTTATATCCGTAACGAATACGAATAGACCACCTCAATTTTCCACAGGAACTCCACCCGCTTCGGCGGTACTCCTTGAAGGCGAGAAACTGGAGTTAACCCTTGATGCCACTGATCCAGACGGGGAAACAATTGGTAATTACCACGTTATTCGTACCGACCTACCGCGGGAAAACAGCATTGACTTAAACGGAGAAACCCTGGCTTGGCAATCGGCTGCCGGAGACAGCGGGACTTACCTTCTTATTGTTGGAGCAACCGATGGAATCGATACGGGGAGCGCAGAGATAACCGTTCACTTTGGAGATGTCAACATTCACCCGTCGATCCGGATAGATGCAACAGTTGGTTCCTTTCAGCGAATGGTTTCGGAGGGCGAAATGCTGCGCCTGTCGGAAGGGGATTCATTACATGTTCTGGCTACTGTTTCGGATCCGAACGATTCAGATATTGCCCGAATCAACTCCTGGAGGAGTCTTCCGAGCCAGGCGTGTGGTTCCCTCGATGAAACGCTCGCCGCTGACAGCCAGTCTTTGGTCTTTACCTTTGTGCCCAACTATGACTGCATTGAGGCCGATTCTCTTGTATTTGATTCGATTATGATCTCAGCTTCCGACGATAACCCTTCTCCTCTGCAAAAGAAGGTTGTTTTCTCCGTTCTTGTTCGTAATACTAACCGAGAACCGCAACCAGCAGATGATGTTATTACGGTTGCGGAAGACAGTCTGGTCATCTTTGATGCGATTGAGAATGACAGCGATCCGGATGGCGATGCTCTGAGCCTTCAGTCAGTAGCCCCTGCCGCTCATGGAGACGTTTCGGTAACCGCGGATGGATACGTCAAATACGTACCGTCCCCGGATTACCATGGTTCCGACGAGGTAACCTACTTTGTCACCGATGGTGAAAACGTTGTCGAAGGAGGCGTTACGGTGACCGTTGAACCAAGAAACGACCCGCCGCAGATAATCCCGATCGATGATGCTGCAATTAAAGAAGGTCAGAGTATTGCCCTACAGCTTTCCGGTAGCGATATCGATGGGGGGGTGGTTTCCTTCAGCTGCGACCCGCTTCCGGAAGGAGCGGGTATCAATGGAACCTCTTTTGAATGGACTCCGGGATATTCCACGTGTGATTCGGACAGCACGTTCACCCTGACCTTTACTGCAGAGGATGATAGCGGTGCAACAGCTTCCTCCCAGATGAGTTTGACGGTTTACGATGTGAAATGTACGTTGTCGGTCTCCGTCAAAGGTGGCGGAAGTGTCTCCCCCGGTGGTCCGTTTATTGTGGAACCTCACACTGAAGTGTCGTTGACGGCATCGCCGGTCTCCCCAGCTGTTTTCGGCATATGGACCGCGATTACCGGTTCCCCGGTGATTTCCGCACCAGCGTCCAATCAAACGACCATTACCCTCGGAGAAACCAATGCCGAGATTCGTGCAACCTTTGTGAGCGATATTGTTTTCTGGATCGATTTCGAATCATCCGATGGAAATTCTTGGCCCGATGTAAGTGGGAATGGACTCGACCTCGTTGATGACAACACAGCAGAGCTGAAGCTTGTTTCCGGAATAGGCGGAGGAAAAGCGCTTGAGTGCACCAATACCGACTACGCTTTGCGAGTCAACGGAAGTGGAGGGGGGATGGACTTTTCGTCTTACACTATAGAAGCCTGGATTTATCCCCATAAGGTTCCTGCCGATGGCGCGAATGGATGGGAGCATCTTATTCCTATCTATCATATGGCACCGTCGAGCTCAAGGGGATTTCAGCTCAGCCTCCTCCCAGATAAGAAGTTTTACTACTGGTCCAATTCTTCAGACTGGTCCGGTGGCTGGCCCACGCAGCCGGAGGTGAATAACTGGTATCACCTGGTTGTTACGTATGACGAAACGACTGGAGACATTGGGTACTATGTCAACGGGGCTCTGGAGTTGACCACAACAGTATCAGATCCGATGACTATACCGACGGATCGGGATATTTCAGTAGGGCACGTGACTGGGCATGATCGTTTCGAAGGCCTGCTCGATGACCTCAGAATTCTTAGTCGCTCCTTGACCTCCGATGAGATTGAGACAAGGTACAATTCTCTGGTTACCCCTTAGGAATTCTCTTTTGGTGAATTGGTTCCGTTGAAATCCTCCGAAAGTGAACATCTTAAATCTGTTATTGGAAACCCAAAACCATGAACAAATGCCTCTTCCTCGATCGTGATGGGATCATAAACGAAGACATCAATTATCCACATCGGCCCGAAGACATTCGGTTCACCGAAGATATTTTTTCTTTATGTGCCGCTGCGCAGCAGAAGGGGTATATGCTGGTGGTGGTTACCAATCAAGCGGGTATTGCCAGGGGGTATTTCGGTGAAGAGCAGGTTCGGGCGCTTCATCGGTGGATGGCGGGACCACCGCCACGCGCGGCCGCAGGTCTTCGCGGATTTCGAAGCGGAACCGGCGCGGGTCTTCATAG
>JBEPYC010000317.1:0-5233 GCA_041641555.1 Chitinivibrionales bacterium
GTTCCACAACCTGACGGGGCAACCCCGCGGTTGGGGCCGGGAGCTGAAACTCGCCTACATTTCTGACTTCTAACCAGGTTTTAACTTTCCTTATGAAACAGATTCTAAACAGATACGCTCTCGTGATACTCGCCGCTTGCCTGACCGCCGTACCAGTTCTGGTTCCCGCAGTCGCTCAGGGTTCACCCGAAGCCCCAAAACAAAAATCGACCGCGTCCGATTCCTCCCAGCAGATCGCCGATCGGATCGTGAAGTCCGATATCCCTGTTCTTCTGGAATTCTGGGCTTCCTGGTGTATGCCGTGTAGGATCATGAAACCGATACTCAAAGACATTGAAAGCTCCTATTCGGGTAGAATCCTTGTCGAACGTGTCGATGTCGATGTGCATCGGGGACTCGCGTCATACTTCAAGGTCAGCTCGATTCCTGTCATTTACCTGATCGAGGGGCAATCGGTGGTAAAGGTCATTCGTGGAGTACGCTCCAAAGAAGATATCGAGAAGGCGATTGACAAGGTGCTGAGCTCGGATTCGAGTTCAAGTGAAGCATCCTCCGCGGAAGATACAGGCGATAGCCAATAGAGGTCGTTGCGGAGCGGAGTGTGCCCAACCTGCTACATGTCCATGACGCGCCCTGGTATCGTTTATCCCGGCTCCCCGCGCGACGCCGCCCAGGTGTGTTTCGGTTTCGCCACAATCAGCCTTACGACCATTTCGATAAGCACCATCCATGAAACTTCCTGAACTTCTCTCCCCCGCCCGGTCACTGGACACTGTCCTTGCAGCATTTGAGTTTGGTGCCGATGCCGTCTATCTGGGTGTTGGGCACCTTAACTTACGTGCTCATTCAATGAATCTCTCTGCGGCTGAGCTGCGCGAGGCCCTTATCCTGGCCCGGCAGGAAAAAAAACAGATCTATATAGCTCTGAACATTCTCCCTGACGACTCGGCACTCCAAGAGATACGTGTACTTCTCCAGAGGTTGGCCAATGAAAAGGTGTATCCCGATGCCTTTATCGTAACCGACCCTGGGGTCATCTCGCTTTGCCGCAGCATCCTCCCATCCGTTCCCCTTCACCTCAGCACCCAATCAGGTACGTTTAACTCCGAAGCCATGAGGTTCTGGAGCAACCAGGGAATTGAACGGTTTATTCTTCCACGAGAACTGACCCTGCAGCAGATTCGAGACGTCACCGCTGCCGGTATTGCACAGACCGAGATTTTCGTACACGGCGCAATGTGCGTTGCTGTTTCCGGAAGGTGCCTTATCGGCGCCTACCTGGCCGGTCGCCATCCGAATTTTGGCGACTGCCCACAATACTGCCGAGTCCCTTTCGAGGTCAGACCAGTATACGATAAAAACACGGATCAGACCGCAGAATGGCTCGAACTTGTCCAGGAGCCCTCGCAGTCATTTCTGTTCAATTCACGGGACCTCAACGCTCTTTCTCTTATCAAGGACATCATTGAATCGGGAGTGACTTCCCTGAAGATCGAAGGGCGCAATAAGAGTCACCATTACATAGCTTCGGTCACAAAGGTGTATCGCGAAGCACTGGATTCGTATGCCGCCAACCCGACAGATTTTTCTGTACAGAAGGAATGGCTCGAGGAACTGGAACGATTGGACCATCGTCCCTACACTACAGGGTTCTACGGCGATGAAATCAGCCTGCAAGATGTCTTTGGCGAAAAGAAAACCGGAAGAGTGCAAATTGTCGGGATAGTGCGGGAACTAACCGATGACGGAGCGGCGCTGATCGATGTCAAGTTTCCGTTTCAGGCTGGAGACGTTCTGGATATACTTTCCCGAAAAGGCCGCGCACGATCCGCAAAAGCAGCCGGTGTCAAAGCGCAAAAAGACTCGAGCCGTTTCAAACATTCTTTTGAATCTATTGCCGACTGCAACGGCCGCCCCCTCGCAAAAGCACTCACAAACCGTATTGTGCGCGCAACTCCCGCCCGTGGCATCCTGAAGCTCGGAGACATTCTGCGGATACTGCCCCGCCCGTGAGCGGATACGGCCCGCACCAGTTTCTATTGCAAAGTCTTGCCACTCCGTAAAAAATCACCTGCTGCCGCTCTCTTTGTTCTGAACGCAGATTTTTCAAAATGTATAGCATCGATAAAAATGATCTGATTGCAGGCTTCGTTCATAAGACAATTGGAGCCAACTATAACGGGTTCTACTTTACCATTCAATGAATTCGCTAAAACCCATATACAATATTCAGAATGCCGCAACGGAAACAATGTATACCGGAAGGCATTGAGTTACCCTCATGAACTGCTCATCAATTTTAAGCCTTTACATCTTGTTTTTAACGGGCACCTTGCCGGCATCTTCTGATTCCTCAACCATTCGTCAAATGGATACGGTAGCTGTATCGGCCCCCCGGCCGCGAAGTGACCAGCGTTTCAAGGTCGAACACGAAGAGAACCGCCTTGGCCTGACCGATGATCTCAACAAACTGATTTTCTTTCAACCAGGTATTGAACGCATCCCTGAGGCCGGCTCTGCACTCCTGGTACGGGGACAAGGCCTCTATGACACACGCTACGAAGTTCTTGGCGTGCCGATGTTCTCCATTTCTCACTTTCCACACAACACCTTCTGTGACCGAAGTGGTCAGATGATCGCTGCCGTCGAAGAAGTCCGGGTTAATACGCGTAATCTCGCAGGACGGTACCTCGACGCTTCCGGGGGCGTCATCGAAATCGATCCCGGAAGCCTGCGATATGCTGATAAGAACCTGAAACGTCGACCTGAATTGGTTTTCCAGATCGGTTCTCTTGCCTCAGATGCCAGCATCTCCTTTCCTGGGCCAAACGGAGGGTTTCACCAATTCTCCGCCAATTACGCTCACCAGTTTAACATCGTGGAATTGGGTTCCCGCAATTTCGGGGCGTCCGAAAGGGCGCTCTCAGGTCGAGGGAAACCAATCTCATACGCAGATTTTGTTTATACCGGCCGCAATGTCTACGAAGATGCTGCGTTTAGACATCATCTCTGGATAGCCTACGATTCCTACCGCCAGGAAGTGGTGCCCTGGGGTATGGGGGCGATAGATTTTGTCCAGCACACTTCCGGACTCACCTGGCACATAAATGCAGGGGCCGCCAACCAGAAGTTCTTTGAAGGAAAGCGGTACGGAACCACTGTTCCCCGTAAGGATGGCCAAATAACCACCGGGAATGTAACGCTTGACCTCGAAAACATCAGGCTGGGTGACAACAAGCTCCGCATACAATCACGGCTGACCGCACAAGAGTACGAAACACGGCTGGAAACAGAATTACGCGAGTACGGTACCAACGAGTACCTTTCCACCGATATACATCAAGTCGACGGCAGGGACGGAATGTTTTCCGTCTCAGCACATCTGGAAAGCCGGAGCGGTTTTTTTCATTATGGGCTCGACCTTCTCGGCGGCACGACAGTGCCTGAGCCGAAAAGCATCGCCGATGCAGGAGCATGGATCCGCATTGCCCGATCCAGCGCCGACATTCTCTTTCTGTCGGGAGTGCAAACATCCCGTCCCGATATCCGCGGTCTTCCCGATAGCAACTACCGAAACCGCCTGTCCCGCACCTACTCTCTTGAATCAAAACTCAACTGGCGACCTGTGACAGCTGTCAGGTCGGGTGCCAATGTCTATGTCCGGTACAAGGACCGATGCCCCGCTTTTGCGCAACGACCGGGGGCACTTCTCTGGGATCCATCCGAAGAAACCCGTTTGCTGAGCACCGGTCTTATTATGGACTTCTCAGCAGATTTTGGCGAAAAAGTGACCATCATTACCATGGGACAGCTGGGATCCTCCAGACGTGTAGAAAAGGGCACTTATTCGCCCTACGAATGGAATCTCCCCTGGTCCAGTAAAGCAGTTCTGAATCTTCATCTCCTCCAAGGTAACCTGGAGGTATTTCTGACCGGGGTGGCCGCAGCAGGACTTTCTTATCGTGATCTACTTATGACTTCCGAGGGTGTTGCCTTCGACACTGAGCCACAGAGAGTCAAGCCTTACACCCGGGTGGATCTCAAGGCCCATTTCAAACAGCCCACCGAGAACCATCGCTGGCTCACTCGCTACGAAGTGTACGCCGAGGTGAGTAACATACTGGCTGCCTACGGGGAGATTTCAAGAACTGGAGCCTACAACGTGCGAGAGTACTACTGGGATGAAAAGCTCAGGAGAAGGCCCATAACCCTAGATCCTTTTCTCGATCTCGCTACCCTGAACCTGGGTGTTCGAGCGGGCTTCAGGCTCTGATTGCAATTGAGCGGATTGCAAGGTGCACTGCGCACATCCCTGACAGTAAAGCTTTTTTGAGAGTGCGTTCAGCTCCCGCAGTGGCATGGAGCACACCTGAATCACGACTCCGTTTACCTAAACCAATCGTCTTTGTTTACCGTGATACTCTGCGCAGTCCTCCCCTACTGCTCTAAACTCCGCGTACTTCACCAGAAGGAAGAAGGACCTGCTCACGGCAAGAGCTGAAACTCGCCAAGAGCGGTCCCGCTGATGTGCTGGTCGAAGGCAGACAAGTAGCTACTACAGCTACTTGTCTGTAACGAGCATTTCTCGTTTAATGCAGCGTGATCTTTCTCTGCACCATCTCCGCCCCCGCCTTTACACGAAGGACAAAAAGGCCTTTGAGGTGTTCATGTGCCGTTACATTCAGTATTCTGGATGCAGTGTCCGTTTTGTTCCAGCGCTGCACCACCCGGCCATTGAGACTGACCAGTGCAATCTCAATGCGCCCCTGTCCCGCAGCTGGCAGCGCAATCGAAATCCGTCCTCCAGACAAAACACGGATCTTCAGGTTTTTCACCATTGAAATATCCGCCACCGCAGGAGTGCCGATCTCGAAAATGATATCTTCTTTGGGTGCCGGCTCCAGTAAAGAAGGATCACAGATCATGTCCTCGGGGGCAAGCTCAGGAACACCCCAATCCTCCCAGAGCAGAGCTTCCTGGCCCTCCATACTGTCTTCTTCGAGTGCCAACAGGCTCATTCGATTATCGACAAATCCGTAGAGACATCCAAGATCCCCCGCTGCTTCGGCAAGCGTGTACTTGGCAGCCCAGATAAGAGGTAGCATGTCGCTGGAAGAGCTCTCTTCCTCTGGCGTAATAACCTGATCTTTTTCGATCACGACATCGCCCTCGGAATCGTACACTGTCCAGTGGATTGTGTTGTCCCACGGCATTTGGGATTTGATATACGTCC
>JBEPYC010000318.1:0-2718 GCA_041641555.1 Chitinivibrionales bacterium
GCGCCTACGACCGCATGAACAGACGTGTCTCCGATGTGAGCCTGGGGACGGGGATGATTAATCAACTAAACTCTTTCCATGCCACGCCCGGAAACTACGACTGACTGTTCCCGGTGCGGTGCACCACGTCATGGCCCGGGGAATTGATGGGCGTATTTGGTTTCGAGAGGACCATGAATCGGTCTTTGTCACAAATGTTCTTGCCGCCGACAGACCGACAGAAACACGCATGCGCGCGATGAAGGCAAGATTAGCGGCAAACGCTTGCGGATAGACAGTACGGTCTGTGAGAGCAACATCCATTACCCTACGGACGCCTCGCTTTTGTGGGACGGGTACCGTGTCGCGGCGCGTCTTATGCGCCAGGCTCGGGAAGCGGATAGTTGCCTGAACACGGGCAACCGCTTCCACGAGGCGAAAATCAAGCGGCTGTATACATTTATCGCAACCCATAGCAGCAAGAAGAAGCGTGCGACACAGTGAAAGGTGCGCAGGTGCACCGGGACGCTTATTGAGCGAGTGGCCTGGATATGCGGTGTGAGCACCACCTTCATTGCCAATGGCAGGAAGGCAAACCCGACACTGGAGGCAGGGCTGCTTGTTGGTGAACTGGCAGAGGTGTGGCCGCTGGTTGAGCAGGTTGTCCAACAGGCACGCCGCAGGTATACGGGAGAAACCGTACCGGCCTGTGAGCGAGTCTTCAGCATTTTTGAGCCACATACGGAGCTGCTCAAGCGGGGAAAGGCGCACAAGCCGGTTGAGTTCGGCCATATGGTGAGCATCGGACAAACCGCGGAGAAGTTTATCAGCTTCTATTGTGTGGAGCAGCAGTCTCGGCATGACAGTATCATCGGCGACGAGGCCAAACGGTACCACAAAAGGACCTTCGGGGCGTATCCCCAGGAGTTTACCGCGGACAAGAACTATTATGGCGGACCGGAGCATACAGAGAAATGGGAGAAACGCATTGATGTGTATTCGGTTGGGAAGAAAGGCCGACGCAACGAATGGGAAACAGAACGAGAACATGGGTATTTGTTCAAGCTTCTTCAGAAGTTCAGAGCCGGCTGTGAGGGCTCGATCTCGGTCCTAAAACGAGTGTTTGGCCTTCGTCGATGCTTGAATCGCGGTTTTAACAGCTTCGCTTTATCAATAGGCTGTCTGGTGTTTTGTCATAACCTTGTCGTATTGAGTCGACTATGAATCGCCGGCGTCAAAAAATGGCGTATCCAGGGGACCCTGCGACGGCGGGCGTTGTGCTGCATCGCCTCAAGCATAGCCTTTGTCAACTCTGTGCAATAATCCCCGCTCAGCACGCCACCTCAGCAGTATTCCGGACCTTTATCGCCAAAACCTAAACGTCATCGTCAAGCAAAACCGCGCGGAAATGAGTCAATTCAGAACAGGAACTAAATACAAATCGTTGGTGATGAGCCGCTCAAGAGGGTATTTTTCAGACATCAAGGCACCCCTTCAAGGGTTGTATTTGCAGGGCCGACCGGTCGTACTTTGGCGAGGGCACCGGACGGCCTTTTTTTCGGTTTCAAAAAAATTCTGTCAAGAGTAAAATATACATTTTTTATCTCTGATATAAAATATTCATTTGATGTATATTTATGCAGGTGTTTTAAAAATGCATGTTATCTTTTATTATATGAGCATCGGAGAGAACATCAAAAAACTGCGTAAAAGCTTGGGACTGACACAGGTTCAGTTGGCCGATAGTCTGGGAACTACGCAGAAGGTTATTACCGATTATGAGACCGGACGGTCAAAGCCACCACGAAAGCGCTTGCCCCACATAGCCCGGTTCTTCAACATATCCGTGGATGAGCTTATCGGAGATGAGGAACTGCCGGAACCGACCAATGGAAAGACTCAAGCCCATCACGGCAACAGCCGCACGGCGCATGTGATGAAGCTATTTGATCGGCTCGGAGAAGAAGAACAGAGAGTCATTCTAAAACAGATAAAGGCATTGGCGGAAGGATA
The DNA here is from genome assembly GCA_041641555.1 of Chitinivibrionales bacterium. Classification (GTDB taxonomy): domain Bacteria; phylum Fibrobacterota; class Chitinivibrionia; order Chitinivibrionales; family WJKA01; genus JBEPYC01. Next base: position 1,993 of record JBEPYC010000318.1, read on the forward strand.
AACGATATGACACCCAACTATCCACAGATGGTAGCCGAGACGGTCTCGGAACTGCCGGTGACCAAACAGGCTGAAGTGTACCACTTCGCCAAGTTCATGAAAAGCGAGTCTAAAATCAAAACTACCAAAAAGCCACTAAAAGGAACTTCTGTTTTCGATTTATTCGGTACCGCTACCAGCAAAGTAACCGATGGGGCCGCCAACCATGACAAGTACCTCTATGAATAAAATAGTCTTCATCGATTACAGGGGCATGGTTTGCCGGTATTGCCAAAAATGACCAGTATCACGACCGAGCAATGAAGCACCGCAACCGGCTGCTAAAGGAAAAAGCACGGATCATTACGACTAATCTGGTTATTCATGAAAGCACAATGCTGCTTGAACGAAAGGTATCGAAAAAGGAAGCAATCAAATTTCTAAAAGCGATACTCAAAGACCCACTGGTCGAGATTGTTCACATCGATGAAGATACAGAGCTGGAAGGCTACACGCTTTATCAGAAGTACAAAGATCAAGATTTTTCTATTGCCGATTGCATCTCCTTTGTGGTCATGAAACAATATCAGATTTCCCGATGCTTCACCTTCGACCACCACTTTTCCACAATGGGCTTTGACGTCGAACCGGTTTGATAAAATAAGGTGATGATTCCGACACTATATCTGCGGTGCTCGGGGTAAAACCCTGCGACTCCTCATACAAATCTGGTAGCCTGCCCAGGTA
>JBEPYC010000318.1:2728-5221 GCA_041641555.1 Chitinivibrionales bacterium
CCCAGGTACGCCCTGCAAACGCCCTGTTTTTGGCCTTTACATAATACAAGCTATGTGCCCATTTGCCCATCCAGGGCATGGGTCTCGCTGACAGCCACATAGCTGGTATTATGCAAACCTGGGCTGGAATGGAACTCGTATCACCCCGCCCGACCCATCACACTGCGGTAGGGCACTACTCCGCCACTGGCGGGTGCTTTCCGACATTTTTTGAGGATGTCGCTCGCATCGAGTTATAGCCCGTCCGTCAATGCATACCGCACCGCGGTGTTGCCGCCTGCGCAGGGGCTCCCATTTTTCAAACTCTTTTTTAAGTTGCTGTCTTTGTTTTTTCTCAAGGGTGGTTGGGTGGGATTCGATTGCGTGGAAGGCTTGCAGAGCAGTGTCCCGATTCATCGGGAAACGGCTGCGGGACTGGAACGCATTCCCGACCGAGTGCCCCGGCCGTTAAACCGCCAGTTTAGTAGGGTCGAGGTCTGGTAGGTTCTCCATTCTCAGAAGCCCTTGCCAGCCCCCGCCACATCAAACCGTACATGAAGTTTTCCCTCATACGGCTTTCCGACAACTTTCATCACCAGTATTCACAGAGCTTGACCGAAAACCTCTTTTTGGTAGAACAACTCGATTCCGCTGGTTTTCAGCCAATCGGAAAAACGTTGCTGTACTCCTTTTGCACGTGACCCCATCTTGCGACGGTAAAACCGAAATAGGCGTTTCCACACGTAGCTATCCAGGGACTGAAATTGACACGTACCGTTGCCGAACGCAAAATAGTTGCGCCAACCAACGATTACCTCGTTGAGCCATCGTACTATCTCAGGCAGCGGTATTAGCAACCATCTTGGCGCGGTCAATTCCTTCACCCTTGTACGTACCCGTTTCATCGCCTTTGGGCTTGGCCATGCGTACGGTAGCAGCTTTCCACTTTTCCGACTTTCACACTTCCGAAAACTGAACCCCAGAAAATCGAAACACTCCCCCTTCGGATCAACCACTCGGGTTTTCTCCGGGTGGAGTCTGAGCGAAAGCTGCTCGAGTATCGTCTCAACTTCTCGCATTGCCTGTCTTGCCTGACTTTGGGCTCGGCAAACAATCACGAAGTCGTCACAATATCTGATAAGCTTTCCAAGATGTGCGCATTCCAACATCCAATGTCGGTCCAAGACATGCAGATAGATGTTTGCCAGCAACGGGCTGATTGGTGAGCCTTGAGGCGTTCCCAGAGCAGTCCGCACAAACTGTCCATCTTCCACAGCTCCCGATTCAAGCCACAATCGAATCAGCTTCAGCACACGCCGATCGCTGATCCGCCGCGCTACCAACCGCAGCAGTGTTAAATGCCTAACGTTGTCAAAGAAGCCTTGTATGTCGGCGTCTACTACCCACCAACTTCTTACCAACGACTTTTTGACCTCAGACACTGCCCGTCGCGCGTTGCGTTTAGGCCGGAAACCGTAGGAACAGTCCTCAAAACCAGCTTCGAATACCGGTTCGATGACTATTCGGCACGCTTGCTGGACAATCCGATCTCGAATGCACGGAATTCCAAGAGGACGCTTTCGACCGTCGGGTTTCGGTATGTACACTCGCCGGACTGGCTTGGGACGATACCGATTCGCCCTGAGGTCTTCCGCGATTCCATGGAGGAACTCTACAACATCTCCTGACTCGATATTCTCTATCGATATCCCGTCGATGCCGCATTCTCCCTTGTTCGCTCGCACTTCTTCCCAGGCCCTCTGCAGTATATCGGGCCGGAAGATTCGGTCATACAACGCATGGAAGCGTCGTGTACGGCTCTGTTTGGCCGCTCGATATAGCGCTCGCTGGAGTTGTCGTGATTGTAGTTGGTGTTGTTGGCTTTTCACGGCATGCACCTTCACTTACTTCCTTACGCGCGCATTGTTGAAGTAGAGGCCCTTCCCTCCGATGGAGTTCTGTTGTCCCCACCATCCGCGGTACTACGACCTCCTCCGACTTCTCGCAGGGCATCATTTCGGATTTCGGCGTTATGCCTTATACCGTCCCTTATGTGGACTGCAACTCCACAGCCATGCGAGATCTCCCTTGTTGCACCCTTTACTTTCTCAACATTCCGATCCCCTTACGCCGGAGGATTCTTCGGGACTTCTCACCCAGATTTCACTGCCGCTCTTTGTCGAGAATTACCAGCGACGCGTTCATGCAGTGCTCCGTCCCTTCCGTGGCCTTCACCGTTTTATGAGCGGTTCGGCTTCCTCTTTCTCCCTTTCGGGTAAAGTTATCGACGCTGCAGGATTCACTTCATGTTACGGACTGTTGGTTTGACCATATCTCGCTTCAGCACAATAGGTCACCCCAATGCACTGGAGATACGTCTACATGGCGATCTGGTTCCTACCATGGTGAAACTCTCATTCACAAGTAAAAGGTGCCTTAGCAAGGCACACCATAAACCCCCTTATGTTGACATGCGGCACAATACATCAACTCAATATTTCGAGCATGTGCGCA
>JBEPYC010000319.1:0-5214 GCA_041641555.1 Chitinivibrionales bacterium
TGTATCCTACATCTGCCTTCAAGAGGCCATCGCCATGGTAGAGATGGACCTTTCTCCCTTGCAGCTCGATATCGAGCTTATCCGGGTGGACAGTGATTCCGACCTTCTCGGATAGAAATGAGCCCAGCGCAAAATCGTGGTTTCCCGCAAGATAGTGGACCTCGGTCCCGTCTTCGACAAGGCTCTTCAGCACATGAAGGGCCTGGAAGTAATCGGGGCGGATCGCATGAGCGTATTCGATCCAGAAGTCAAAGATATCTCCCATAAGAAACAAGTGGGAGTTCCCTCGAACAATTTTGTCAAAAAACGACAAGAGATATTCTTCCCGGTGTTCGCAGGAAGGAATATGGGCACCCAGGTGGGCGTCGGAAACGAAAAAGGCTTTTTTGGATTTCATCTATCTAATATACGAAAAAAGGGCAGAGAAAATCTCTGCCCCGTACACGGTGGTCAGAAAGGAAATGAGGATTAGCTCCACAGTTCGTCTGCGTTGTCCAGATCACTGGCCAACTCCGTATAATGAGCACGCTCGTCATGCTGAGTACCGAACTCGAGCTCTCTCATGTCCTCGTCCGTACTGTACTCATCATCGAAGCCTTCATCGATGTCCCGAAGAATCTCATCGGCATCGAAATGATCTTCCATAAGCATTCTGTTCTCACCTCCCTTCCTGCCACATGCACGTTTAATGAACTAATGGACCCTTTTCCCTTGTGAATTGATGATGAATTATAATGGATCCCAAACGTCCTGTCAACAGTTTTTTTTGAATTTTCTATTTTTGTTTTCTGCCGCGCTGGGCAAGGGCTCCAGGCGCCCTTCCTGGTCTGGGAGATACTACGAACAGGTTTTCATTTTAGTCCAAAAATGCGAAAAAATGTGAGAAAAGATACCAAAGAGGTTTTGTCTGGTGCCAGCGTATTCGCAGCTATCGGGCAAGGGGCAGACGGGATGGTGTACAGAGAGGTAGGTGCGCACCACAAACGCCTGGGCCGGTGGTAAATACGCCTGAGGGGTACTATCTTTCAAAAAAAAGCGAAATCGGGGGCGGCTGGCAATGCGCCGAGTGCCAGCGGGAACTTCCAGCCTCAGGTGAGAATCACCTATCGAGTGCCGCTTTTGCGAATGATATCGTCGATTTCTTTCTGGATCTGGGCCTTGTAGAGAAGATCCTCCAGATTGACGGCAATTTTTTTGCCCTCTTCCAGAATTCGGGCTCGCCGCTCAAGAAGGGCCAACTCAAGCTCTTTCTTGCGGGTTTCTTCTTTCCGGATCCTGTAAGTAACAATAGATTTTCCCAGAGATATGGCCAGGAGTACTGCTACTATCTGCATGATCCATACTGTGATGCTTATACCGAGCATAGAGCTACCTGCCTTTTAACTTGCCTCTGATCCCGGAGGCTGTTCGTGGGGCGATCCGCAGCCGCCCTTCACCCTAAAAATATCTCGGTAACAGTACCAGCGCAATAAGAGAAATTGTGCCAAGGCATCATTTTCGTTCACCTTCCTGTGCCAGCTGCAACCAGCCGTTCTCGCAAACATAATTACGACTGGCACTTATGGCTATTTACGCGAACTGCTCTTCTGCGCCGTCGGATTTATGGCCGACTCCTCCACCGAAAAGTTCAGGCGGGACGAAAAAGTCAGAAGGCGAATGAGTAAGGCCTGCTTCTGTGGAGTCGGGTTTTCTTGAGATGCTACCTCGGATTGAAGATCAGCTACTTTCGTGGTGAGAATGGGATAGTAAAGGTCCTCTATCAGATGCTTACGAACAGGTATTCCGAACCGGTCTACCACATTGAGCAGGAACGTGACCCGGTCGCATGATTCCGGTTTCAGCTCCGAGGCAAGCAATGGTAGCTCCGAAAGGAGCATGTTTTCAAGCGTCACCGCACTTTCACTTAGATCGAATGATACACCAAAATGTCTGGCTCGGTCCCATATCTCGCAGAGTGTCTGAAACGCTTCCCCCTCGCTGTCGAATTGCATGACCTTGTCCATATTCGCATTCCACTGGGCGAGAAGCGCTAAGGAAATATGAGATTCGTAGGGTTGGGGTAAGGTTCGGCACAGTGCTGCCACCGAATCGAGAAGCGCTTCGTTCTCATCCATCCATGAAGTCATTGTGTCAAGGATGCTCCCAGAGGCACGCCGAACCAACAGTGCACTCATCCGGTTACGGGCACCTTCGAAAAGTTGCTGCATCTCGAGCCGGACCGCCTCCGGATTGAGATCAATCCCGGCTCCCACCCCTTGTGGTGGCTCTTGACCTGCTCCCGGTCCGCCAGGCAGAACGTACCCGGTAAGCTCGTGACTGTCGCCATGAATAACCAGTACCCGATAGGTAGTGTTCTCGGCCGTCATCTCGTTTTGAACACTGACGTGGAATGCTTGGTTTTCGTCCTGTTCTGGTGACAGCTGGTCGGCATGCTCAATTGAGGTTGAGCACAATCCGTAACGCAGGTTATCGCAATCAGAGGTTTTTAGCACGTGTTCCAGACAGGATGTAAATGCAAGAATCTGCATGTACGGCATGGAGGGGGCGATATAACGTTTGAACAGCTCGGCACCGTCGACATTATCGATATTAGAGCGGGCAGCCGACAAGAGTGACAGGAATGGAGCGAGCAGTGGGTTCTCGGTTCGTTCTGGATGGCAAAGCTGCATCGCTCGACAGGCATACCCGAGGTTCTGCATGGGCTCTATTCCCGATAGTTCGGCAAAAAACCATCCGCACGAAGTAAATGAGAACAGCATAAACTTTTGTGCTTCCAGAAGCTGACGGATTCTCAGAAGTGTATCGCTTGAGAGCTGTGATCGCGCACCTGCTTGTGCGACCAGATCTCGTAATAATTCTGGTTTTCGTCGAATTTGATCGGGTTCGTAGATGTCACGAAGAAGCCACGGATCGATGTTCTCCGCTGCCAATTCTTCTTTGAAAATATGGTCGACTTTTTTCTGAAGCTCGTTGAGGGATTCGCGCAGGGGAGTGCGCCACTCCTGGCTCCATTCGTCGCGTCCGCCTGTTTGACACCCGCAATCGCGGTACCATCTGCCGACGCCGTGAGCGCAGCTCCAGGCCGTACCTTCGGATTTCGCATTCTTGAGGCTGACTTCGTAAACTGGTGGTGCGATTTCGAGCCAATAACCGAAATTGATGGGAGCGATATTGTGCCGAACCGCGCTCTCGGTAAAGAGAAACGCCAGACACATATCCCCGTATGGTTTATGGTGACCAAAGGTCTCGCCGTCGGTTGCAAGAATTGAAACCTGAGGTTCCGATGCATCTGAATCGAAACAGCCGGCAATCGATGCCGCGCAATGATCTCCGTTTGTCAGAAGGTCGCCGAAACTCGCTGCCTTGGAAAGTCCCTCATCGAAAAAGAAAACATCGAGAAAACGTGAATGCCCTTTGTCGGCATAGATCCGGTATGCTCGGCGAGTATCGACCGGGCTATTTTCTGTAGATGTCCATTTGTTGCCGGTGTTCAGGCTACGGAATGCTTCTGCCTGTGTGGGCGCAAGAACAGTGAAATGGATTCCCTCATCTATCAGGCAGTTGACCGTATCAAGATTGATTGCAGTTTCGGCAAGCCATATGCCTTCCGGATCTCTGCCGAAGTTTCGGCTGAAGAATGACTTTGCCCACCTGATCTGAGTCAATTGATCACGACGTGATGCAAGGGGCATAATGATATGGTTGTACACCTGCGCGATTGCATTGCCGTGGCCGTTGAGCCTTGCGCAGCTTTTTTTGTCAGCCTCAATAATCCGTTCGACTACCGGCTCATGAGCATCGATCATCCATTGAAACAGTGTCGGCCCGAAATTAAAGCTCATATTGCCGTAATTGTTATAGATGCCGCGGATTTTACCTTGCGGGTCAAGGAGTCTGGAGTAGGCGTTCGGACGGTAGCATTCATCGTAAACGCGTTCATTCCAGTCCCGTGCCGGTGCGGCACTGGGCTGACGCTCGATTATTCCTAACCAGGGGTTTTCGCGGGGAGGCTGATAAAAATGCCCATGGATAATAAACGGGCGGGGCTCTCTGATGTTTTTTTGCTTAGTTCCAGTCATATTCCCGACCGTCAGGATACAGGACGGTCTTTCCTGTGAGTTTTTGTTGAAGAAGATCTATGCCCTGGGCGATAATGTTATCGCGAGTACTCCCGCGATTAGTGAACCATTGCTCGAGTTCTTTGCCGACACGTACATAGCACTTATCGCCAATCCTTCGTTCGCCCAGTTGAATTTCCACCGTGCTTTTCTCGTCATCGATGATCACATTACGGATCCAACGAATGCTCATGCTCACCCCCGTAACTTCAAGATCTGGTTTGAATCCGAGCGTCTTACGAATTATACCGAATGATGGTCGATCGAAAACCGACAATCTGCATACGTTCAACCACCAGGCCCTTTGAGAAGAGGCTCCGCAGCTAATTGTATTATAGGTTGAGAAGAAGTCGAGCCTTTATTGAAAATACATCCTGAGGATGCTTCACTATGAGGTTCTCCAGGACACTTCGTCCTTGTTCGAATTCGCCTGCACGCAAAAGCGACTCGCCAAGGTAGTAGTGATGTTCGGGTGCGATTCTGGTTTCGGGCATGGCAAGAAGCGTCTCGCGAATCAAGCCATAGCGATCAGCCGCAAGAAGTCGTTCGATGACCCGTGATAGCAGAAACTGCGACGGTTTTTCGGGGAGAACCTCCTGGCTGACCAGAGCCGTTGCCGCCTGCAACCTTCCTACATATATCAGATACTCCGTTTCCGCCCATTTCTCCAAGGCGGCGGGAGAGGAGCGCAAACGTTGAAAACCGTATCGATATCGGAGGATCTCCTGTGCAGCATGCCACCCCGGATCAAGGGAAAAAGAATCGAGAAGAGCCATGGTGCGCTTGAACTCTCCTGAGAAAAGTGACGATCGGACCAGCCAGAGCCGAAGCGTTCCTGCATGCCCCTGCCACCGGTTCGCAGAAAGCATTTCAGAAGCTTCGGAGATTGCCTGAGGGGCATTTGAGGCAAACAGGTGCTGCCGGAACATCAACGTATCCCGGCTTCGGGAGACGGGGACTTTTTCAATTAGAGAACTGGCTTTTTCGAAATTGCCTGCCATCTGGTAGAGTACCACGGCATCTTTAATCTGCTTCAGATCGGACAAACCGGTCTTTTCGAGCCATACCACCGCGGAATCGATCTGGCCTTTCTGGT
>JBEPYC010000320.1:0-5192 GCA_041641555.1 Chitinivibrionales bacterium
TGCCGAATGGTCGCTGGACAGCAGAAAAGTCATGTATTTGGACAAAACACCCGGTGATGCCTGGGAGATTGATATCGCGTCCAAAGAGAAGCGATGCGTGACAGAGCACGTGAAATTTCCCGAAGGAGAGGGGATCTGTCGCGCACACTACATGTCCGATTCCAATTATCTTTTCACCGCCGGCACACGGCCCAAGGCTTACCTTCATATCATGGACAAGAGCCTTACCAAACAGCCCGTAAAATTCGACCTGAAAGTAAACGAAGGTCCCGCGGTGTCCCGCAACAGTCTTCGGGTTGTCTACACGCCGAACAAGGATGATATTTATCTGGTGGAATTTGCTTATAAAGATGGTGTCCCCGTGATCAAATCAAAAGAAAAGATTATCGACAAGGACAGCGTGTATATCGATGGTGAAAAAATGACCGGCTGGGGAATCGAGCCTCAGAATTTCCGCCCACCCCACGATGAAGAACTTCTGTTTTCGTTTTATGGCTGTAACTGGACCGACCTGTTCGGTTACAATCTGAAAACAAAGAAGTTCACCAACTACTCCAAGGCCGACAAGATCTACGATGAAGCAGAGGGGGTGTTTCATGACGGAAAGTACTCGTGCGTCGAGCGCGGACCGCGTAATACCCAGATTGAAGTGTACGCGTTGAAACTCGACGGGAGTACCGAGGTCACCCGGATGACTCATTTTACCGACGTCGAAGGGTTCAAGGCGAGTAACCCGGTCGTTTCCGACAATGGACGGTACATCGCGTTTCAGGAATCCACCAAAGATTTGCCAATGGGTTTCGGGCTGGCCATTTATCTCCTGGACATACCGGCATCTGGCCTCATCCCCGAGTATTCCACCACCAAAGCGGTTCCGGTACAGACGGGCACTACCCCCGCAGAACAGTAGTACCCCAGCCAACGAACGGTCGCTCCAAGGGCCCGGTCACTGACCGTTCATATTGAGCGTGGTCAAATTACGATAAAGGCGAGAAGTCCCGCCAGAGTACTTCCCGCCTTTTTCCCGGCCTCCTATCCCCCAAACATCGGTAATCCCCTCCTCTTGCACTCGAAAAAGCATTTCACCCCGGTACCCCGACACGAAACCCTTCTCCGGAACGTTTTTTCTGCCCCTGCTCTAAGCACATTGGCGCCCCTGAAATGGCATCGGACCGGAGCCTAACGATCACATCTGCCATTCTACAACACAAACAACACTTACGTAACTTACTATTGTTAAACAACATAAGATGTATTTCCCGATCACATTTATGTGAGCACATTCCTCAAATTCGCGTTGTCATGTACCGCAGAAAAGGGTATATTGAGTATGAAGGGAAACGGCAGATATGAACGAGATTTTCGAATACACCGATTTCAGAGCATTCCTTCGGGACTTTTTTGCCCAGCGCAAAAACGAGAGTTCCTATTTCAGCTATCGGAATATCAGCCGGAAAATTGGTATCCGGTCGAGCGGGTATCTCTCCTGGATAATCTCGGGTAAACGTAATCTCTCCTTGAAGCTTGCACCGACACTGGCAAAAGCGATTCGCCTTTCACGTAAAGAGTCAACCTATTTTGTCCAGATGGTGCGATATACCCAGTCGAAAACACTCGATCAAAAGCAAGAAGCGTTCGAAAAGCTGACTGCGCTCCGTGATCCCGACCCTACCAGCCTCGGACGCGAGCACTATGAGTTCTATCGCAAGTGGTTTTATACCGCTGTTCGCGAGGTAATCGGTCAGGGTGGTGTCACCAATGACTACGAAACCCTGGCTTCGCGACTTCAACCACAGATAAGCCCATCGCAAGCACAAGAAAGCCTCAGCCTTCTGCTTCGCCTCGACCTTATTGAAAAGGCGCCCGATGGAACCTATCGGCAGCGCGATTCGCTCCTGACCTCGGGGCGCGAAATACCTTCAATGGCAATCCATGCATTCCAGGCGGCAACCATGGATCTGGCCAGGGAATCGCTGGTGACCATTCCCAAACAAGAACGGGACATCTCTACGGTTTCGATGAATATCGATGAACAGACACTTACCATTATAAAGCAGAAGGCTTCGGAGTTTCGTCGTGAAATCATGACATTGGCATCATCGTGTACCGCTCCTACTCGAGCTTTCCAATTCAACATGCAGTTCTTTCCGATATCAAAGCACAAGGACCAGGACACATGAAACGGTGGATTCTGACAATAACGATAATGGCCACGTTTGGCGCTATGGTAATCCGCTGCAGCAGTGGAACTGGTATCGCCGACAACTCGGGGAGCGCCTCGGAGACAGTCAATGCTCGCGTTATCGTGGATCATCAGGTTGTCAGCGTGGATCTGAACTCGCGGGAGCCTTTCGACCCTGAGCTTACCCTAATTCCATCGTTGGCGGCAGGGCCAGGCACCGAAGCCCTGCATACTTCTTTCGGAGATCCCGACTCCACCGGTCGTTTCCGTTTAGAAATCGCCGCGAAAGGGTACTACTCGGTTCTGGCAGTCAACCGCACCGACTCCCGATCGCTCTTAATTGACAGCATACTTGTTGGCGAAGACAATATCGATACCCTTGATGATACGCTGGCGACTCCGGGAACGGTGTACGGTACACTCAAGCCTCCCGAGGCACGCGATCTCTCTGACCTTGCAGTGGCAATTCAGGGATCTCCCTTCTATGGAATTTGTGATTCAGCAGGCACATTCTCCATATCCGATGTTCCGCCGGGAACCCACAGTCTGGCAGTGGTATCGGCTACTGCCAAGCTCCAAAGAGCCCGGCCTTTTCTGGTAACCCCAATCACATTCGATCCTGAGGGCCCGCAGGATTCAGTGGAGATTTTTCTTTCACAATGATACACAAACGGAGGACACAATGACAAAGACAATCATCAGTGTTGTAGTGATGGCCCTCTGGGCCCCTCATGCCTCGGCATGCCTGAGCGAAACCGACCGGTTCGCCGCTGGCGTCGTTTTCAATTCCTACGAACACGCAGACTTTGAGGTGCTCGAGAAACTGGGCACCGAAGGGAGGCATTATAGAAGGCAATGTCCCGTTCGTCCGGCGATCGCCTACCCACCTGTCATCGTGGTAAAACCCAACGAACGACATGAGTGCGATTCCGACCCTGTCGAGATTACCGATGTGTGGATCGAAGGTAACGTGATAGCGCTTGAAGTTTCTTACGGGGGTGGCTGTGCCAATCATGAGTTCAAGCTTCTCGCCGATGCCGCCATTGCAGAATCGGAACCGCCGCAGGGCTTTCTTACTCTCTGCCACAACGCCAACGGCGATAAATGCAAGGCAATAGTCCATGAAACACTTCGATTCGACCTGGGTGCCTACCAGGACTATATCGGCGACTACAACAGGCTCCTGCTCTCCGTCCGCACCCCGGAAAGCGTCTCACCCACTGTATCGAGACTTCCCTGGTATCCCGGAGACCGATGCACCTATCTCTACCGTCCTCCCGAGAGCCCCTATGTAGTAGAAGTCGGATTTCAGTCCGAAACGCCCTATCTCAAGGTGTTTCTCGATTCCAATATTGTATACGTACGTGACCCGAAACCGGATTATGTCGAAGCCGAGCTTGAATTCCTGACCCGCATCGGAGCACTTCGACTCTCCCGAACCCCGATTGAAACGATCCACGATTCGCTGACCAGAAAACCGGCCAACTACTGGACCGCACAAGATACGGTTCTCCCTTTCAACTGCCGGTATGAACGCGATCCTCTCACGGGACAACCAGCGCAAACGCCACTGTGCACCCGGTCTCGATGTGGCTCGGGGTATTCCTATGATCCCCCACCAGCTCCGTTGCCGGTCAACGCCACCGGAACCAGAGAACCTGATGAAAAGGTGCCGACAACAAGCACCCGGAAACTGCGTGCCTCTCTGACCGCCGGATCATCCAGCCTGTCCCTGACTAAGCCGGCACCAGCCGCAGGGACAATCCGGGTGCTGAGCCTGCTCGGGGAAACCTTGTTTCAGGCACATATCATTCCGGGGGCAACACATATTCCGGTACCTGCCGGAATACGCATCCCTGCCAATGCAGTCGTGCAGATCACGCTTGGGGAAACGCGTCACTCGGTTCGGGTCCTCGCGAATCCAACCCGATAAAACCGCTTCTTCACGGGAATTACGACCGGGGCGAATGATACATCCACCCCGGTCGTTTTTTCCCTGCGCTTCGGGTTTTCGTATGGGTTCTCTAAATAGACGTCACTACTTTTTTCTGACAGCCAAATAGGCACGTCGCACTCGAGCGGCCTGCCCCGGACCGTCAGGAGCCGGCCCCGGACGGTGATCCTGGCGGCGAAGCCTTACCAGCCCTGCGAGTGATCGCCTTTAGAGGGCTTGGATAAATTTCTGAAGAGCCTCCGCAATTTCGACCACTTTGCGTGAATCGACTATCTCGAGGTTATCTTTGGGAGTGTGAGTGATGTCCTGATTGTCGATATTCTCGATAAACCAGTCCGATGACACTGCAATCGCCGGCCTTCCGTACTGAAGAAAGATACTGTGATCACCTTGCGGCCACTGCGGTCCTTCGACAATGCCATCGAATTGCTCAATTACCTGTGCCGCATTCTTCCGCGGTCCCTCAGGCAAATCAAAGAGCGCAAACGATGAAGGTCCTCGCTTGTACCCTGCCCCATCGATATTGATATTCAGCAGGATATTCTCAAACCGCCCCTGATTCTCGGCGATGTATTTCATCTGTCCCGACACCGCATAGTAGTCTTCGCCGTTGAATGCGACAATCTCGACCTGCCTTGCCCCTGCGTACCCCGCGAGCAGCTCGGCCAGCAAAAGTTCCGTAGCGATTCCCGTAGCATTGTCTATCGCACCCGGTGTTCCTTTTTTGGCATCGATATGCGCGGTTACCACGACCCGGTCCGCCCCCGCAGGCCCCTTCCTGCCAATCACATTGCTGCCTTTACCGGGTATGCGCTCCGAATCAGACCGAAGAGAAACCCGTTTACCGATATATCCCGCCAGTTTGACTCCTTCTTCTTCCGTCATATACACCGAGGGAATGTCAAAATCACCATCTTCGATCAGTGGAAATGGATACACACCGCCGGCAAGCGCGGCATTGCGCGAGGTCGCGCATACAATTACCCGTGGATTTCCTTTTTCCAACAATGCGATTGTCTTCTGGTGCTCTTCGGGGTTGTAAAACACGAAATTCTT
>JBEPYC010000321.1:0-5165 GCA_041641555.1 Chitinivibrionales bacterium
CAACCACCTGAACAGAATCATAGGCTATTTGCCCGACTCTCTCTGAAGCCCTCAGGAGCACCTCTCGTCAGGCACAGGAAATCCTGAACTGCCGTGCGGCTGCCTCTGGATTATCTGCATCTAATTTCATGTACGTATTGTCAAACGAAAACACGAGGAAAACAGGCGGGTACTATCCCAGAGTCGGAGCAGCTCTTATTGAAGGCCTCGAAAGAGGATGCTACGGGCAACGAGTTCGGGAACGACATTTCCGGCAATCTGGCGGGGGGCACTGGATTCCTCGGTTGTGCCATACCCAAGGTAGTCTACCCGCCATCCGGATTCCGTCAGCCACTGTCGTACCGTGCCGCGGGAAGGCAGATGCATTTTGAATTTTCGGTATGGATCAGCGATTTTTTTTGGTGAAATGCCCATTCTTTTTTTCGTACCATGCCGTTTCAGATTGGGCACCGTTCCGACCACGACAGCTCCGGGGCACACGATTTCCCGAAGCGCACGAAGCCATTGCTCAGGGTGTTCGACATGCTGAAGGATATTTGAGAGAACCACACAGTCGAAATGTCTCCCGGACAATGCGGCAAGACCTGCATTGAAGTCCGGTTCCACCACTTCGAGTCCTCTCATTCGAGCCGATTCTGCAATCACTCCATCTACCGGAATACCCACCACCCGAGCCCCATCGGAAATCAAACGATTTTCCAGCTCTCCCCAGCCGCAACCAACCGACAAAATCGACTCCACTCCCTGTGGAATACTGTCCAGAAGGTCCTGGTCAGGCTTTTCATAGTAGCTTTTGTTGAAACTCGGACGCCAGAACTCCTTTACCGAAGGAAAGAGGGCTTTCCGATTCCGCTGCATACCATCGATTTTCCCTAATGCCTCTATCTGGCGGTGCAGCTCCCCCATTCCGATACCGATTCGTTGGTGATAACGGTCGGGAAGATGGTGCAGCATAAAGTCTTCGAGATGACTGACAGGAATAACTTTTCGCATGCCGCACCGGGTATAGGGGTCGGTTGCTGCCGTGCATGCCAGGTCATAGGCCCCCTGATGCGGACCTGTCAGAAAACCACCCGAATCAATAGCTCGTCGCAGCTGGTCACGGGTGAGAATGAAGCACGCGGCGTGTTCATTGGTAAAATATGCAGTAGTATAGTCTCCGAATCGCTCTGTCGAACCAGGAACCCAGTGAAAATGCGAGTGCACCGAAGTACAGAAGCGATTCCCGTGCGGATCCTGCTCATAGCGCAGGAAACCAGCGATTCGGTCCTCAGGCAGAACTTCGGTGATTCTCAAGAACGCCTCGATCGAACGCTCCGTCAGAAGCGTATCGTCTTCGGAGTATATATACAGATCGTAGTCGTTTTTTCGCTCCTCAAAGAGCGATTTGTGTGCAAACGGAAGGGTCCATGGATCTCCATCAGGGAGACCCACGCGAACCTCGGCGTCATCCCCGAGCTCTTTGGGACGGTCGGACAGCACAACAACGTCGGTATCGAGATCCATAGATCGATACTCGCGAAGCAGGCGATCCAGAAAGCGCCGGTTCTTGGTTCCGAAGTTTGCAATAGCTACAAGTGCTCTCATGTAATCAATCCTGAAGTTTCTTTTCCTCGTGCAGGTCTCGTTTCCGATAATACTTACGTTGCAGACCTCTGCGAAGCGTTCCAATTACCGAACGCAATTTCTGGGCCATGTCCAAACCCAACCAGTTACCAAACAAGCTGAAACCCTTGTATCGAGGCGTCGGGATCCCCAGGAGGGAAAGCGACGAAAGCCTCCCCCATAAGGCGCCTCTCTTCTGAGCAAGATTTGGCTGTGATCCAGTCAAGGCATACGCACCGGACTTCTGGAGCCGTATAAATCCAGCTTCGTGAGCACGGCGAAGGTATTCCTGTCCTGTTTTCGTACGTGCAATCACCAGGGAGCGGCCGGGATCCTCACCCGTAACCTCGTGGTACCATGGGTCACCACAGGCGATGTCGGCGAATTCGCCCGTCCCATCGGGGCATAAATGACATCGCAGCGGGCGAAACCTCTGAAGCATGTGCCACGAATCCTTGTATGAGATCATATCTGTCAGCCCACGTTCTCCTCGTTTTTGAATCGCGACATGCCCCGGCCACCCACGCCCTCGAAACCGAAAAGCCTTGACGTGTTCGGGCTGCACATCCAGAGTCCGGAGGAGTTCCCGGGTGCCATTGGTCGATGGCGTCCCTGCGCAGAAAATAGAGACAAGACAAACAATCCGTTCGGACAGAACCGGATCCATTTGCTGCGCCCGCCGAACTGCCGCCACATCACATGGCTTGCCGATGAACACGACCGGCTCATCGGATTCCCGTACAGTGCGAAGCGCATCACAGGGAGATGCAGGTGCGTAACGGGATCCCGTCCGATTCAGAAGTTCCTTAAAGCCATGCGCGACCTCGGTCCGACTTTTCCAGGGAGTGTCCGGGTCAGGGCCGATGTGCACAACTCCCCGGGCGGTTCCACTTTTGAGGCCAAAAAGGGCCAAAGCACTTGCTGCGGCTCCCGAGGATCCGTGATATCGTAAATCCTTGTCTGCCGCGTATCCTTCCCAGATCTCGCGAACCGGACCCCAGGTTTTTCTGAGCCTTTGGTCAATTCCGGCACCGGGTTGGGTATGCTCCAGTGTGTATCCGGGACAGACATCCACACACTTCACGCAATTTTGGCATTGTTGATTCTTCTTGAACGGACGAATACCATCGTGCTCCAAATCGACCAGTTCGATATTCTCCTCGGGGCACATGGCCGCGCACGCCCCACATCCGATGCACATCCTGTAAGCGGCTACATCCTCAACACTCCTGATCGCCATATCACTCCTTGCCCAGAATGGGAGCATGTCCCATCGAATCTTCCCTGGTCAGATTTTTCGCAGTTCATGTGCGGAATGCACAAGAGATGAATCGATCCTGCCACGGGTCTTTGAGAGCCTTTCGGCCATTTTTTTTCGTGACTTCATACCCTTTGCTACGGCTCCGGCACTTGCACGGGCGTCGGTTGTACGAAGATCCACAACCCAGTCACCAGCACCGGCGCTCTCAAGAACCCCATGAAATTTGTCGCTGTATGCCAACCCGATCGTAGGAACACCCTGAGAGAGTGCGGCAATGCACGAGTGCATACGCGAGCCAACGAAGAGATCGCAACGGCCTATTATAAATTTGAGTTCCCGGTGTTCTTCGATTCCCTCTACAATTTCGATATTATCGGTTCCCGTTTCCCGTAATCGAGATGCCAATTTATACGAAGCAGTGGTATCGCTTTCGGCATGCTCTCTTCCACCACGCACATGGGGAATAAGCATAACCCGGTCGGCACCCGAGGAAAGCAGGGCGCGAGCAACCTGCTGGACTACCTCGGGGTACTCGTCCCGCAGGCCGAACATGTTTTCGCCTGAGTACCCCCCGATGTATAAAAGCCCGCTGACATTGAGTCCGGCGATAACCTTCCGCCCTCGTCGTCCATCGAGCAGCCCGGGCATACGCCCGTGATCTACCGGCCGAGGCTCGACTGCAAAGGCCACGTCGGGACAGAACCGCGCCTGCGGAACTGAGTAGCCACGATCAAAGAGTTCATCCAGCTTGGACTGGCCGTCGGTATCCCGAGTGAAAACCAATGCTGACTTCCGTAAAATATGTCTTGCTATAATCCTGCTCAGGCGGCTTTGGAATGGCCCATAGGTCTGTGGAAGCATCACAAACGGAACCCCGGTGAGTTGAGCAACGATCATCGGCAATGACACATACAGGAAACGGCGCATGCCGTAGATATCACTAAAGCTGTCTCCGCCTGATATGCCGCAGTTGATTTTCGATGCGGCAAGAGTACCAAGTGCCGGAAAAGCTCTGAGCACCATTGCCCGCAGCTTCCCTTTTCCCAGAAACCGGAGAAGAAGCGCCATAATGAACAGGACACCGATGTTATTCCGCAGCAGGATGTTTTTCGAGAATCGAACCGGCACGGTGTCAACCATAACGGCCTGCCCCTCCCAGCTTCCCGTGTACACGTCCTTTCGTCGGCTGTAATCGACCAGGCAAATCGACACCTCTGGAAACGCCTTGAACAGGAAACCGATTGCGCCATCGCTGAGAACACTCACTCCGAGATTACGCGTTGCAAACGATGCCCCGAGGAGACAGATATGCCGGGTCCCGGCTTTGCCATTGTGCTTTTTTGTGCGTTGCATACTACCTCACGAAGAAACGCCGCCGAGAGCAAGTGATCTGATACAGGCAACACTTGCTGAGACCTTTTTCGCCGCACCTTTGCGTTGCGAAGGTTTCCCGATCCACAAAACCGAAAACGCCGACATGCGGATTGTCTGATGAAAAAGCAGAATCATCCGATACAACGTAGCCTCCACCGGACTGCTGTGCTTCTGAAACATCATGAGTTTGGATCTATAGAGCTGGACATAGAACCGTTGAGGAGCATTCGATGAGCTTCCTGCGCCGTAATGGATGACTTCGGCCGATGGATAGAACACCACGCGCCATCCTTGCTGATGAAAGCGCCGGCACCAGTCCACATCTTCACCGTACATGAAAAACCGGTCATCCAGCACACCGACCTGCTTTATGGCATCGACCCGGGCGGCCCAGAAACAACCATTTACAACATCTACATCCCGCGTGCTGTTGTGGTCCCAGAACGTCATCAGTTGCGAGCCGAATCTTCGGGAGTTCGGAAACAGCCGGTCCAGGGCAATCGCCCGATACAAAGAGTTCTCCACTGTAGGAAAACCCATCGAGGACCGCTGGATACCGCCATCGGCAGACAGGATTTTTGGACCCAGCAACCCGATATCGGGGTTCTCATCCAGGTAACCAACGAGCTTTCCAAACGTGTCCTCCCCCACCTCGACATCGGAATTGATGAGGAAAACATACTTCCCTGTCGCGTGCTCGATTCCCTTATTGTTGCCGCCGGCAAACCCGAGGTTGGCACCGGTCTGAATAAGGCGCACCCGTGGGAATTCCTTTTCCACCATCTCCGGGGAACCGTCAGATGAAGCGTTGTCTACAACAATCACCTCTACGGCGAGGCCGGAGGATGCCCGGGCTATCGATTGAAGACACATCTTCAGATAATCACGTGCATTCCAGCTGACAATTACAACCGAAACATCATTC
>JBEPYC010000322.1:0-5158 GCA_041641555.1 Chitinivibrionales bacterium
GGTGCCGACTATGTCCGCTCTCCACAAAGAACTCCCGAAAGAGATTTTCGAGCGCCCTGAAGGAGTCGTGGCGGAACGGATCTGCGAAAAATCCCACAAACGTGCCACCCGCTACTGCGTATCGGCCCAAGAAGAGGTGTTTCGCGAAGATAACGTACCGGAAGCCTGTGAGGTGCATGGGCCCGGCCGGCGTCGCCGAAAGAGCACCACCGATAATTTCGGGGCTCCTGCCCGGAGAGACCGGGGTTCAAGCAACGGTAAGCGGCCCTTGATGTTCTGAAGAAACGCTACTCTTCGGCATTTTCCAGTGCAACCAATTCAATATGGGCAATTGTGCGGCACAAAGACTGCGCAATTACATGAGCCCGAATCCCGTGGTTCAACATTCGACCTCAAAAAAACGGTAGAGGCAGATTTGCACGGTCGTGCATCTCTACCTCTACCGTTTCATGGCTGGTGCAGTATATCGGCTATTTAGTCGGCGGGATTTTCATCCGGACACCCGTCTTCGTCCTTAAACCCGTTTGCTGTTTCCGCTTTACCCGGGCACCGGTCACTTCCTGTGCAGGTATCCCGATATCGGGCTCCAAGTCTTTTTTCCTCCACCCACGGATCACAGATGCCATCGCCATCGTTATCCGGATCCGGGCAACCATCCTCATCTTCAAATCCATCCGAATCTTCGGCCTTATCGGGACACTCATCGCTGCTGTCGTACATGCCGTCCAGATCGTTGTCGTAATCCGGGCAGCCATCCCAGTCTTCGAATTCATCCAGGTCTTCCTTCAGGTCCGGACACTTGTCATCGTTATCGCCGATCCGGTCGCCATCTGAGTCCACAAAGACCATTTTACGGTCCGCATCGCTCATGAGCCCGACATCTGCTCCGTCTTTTCCCAGGCCTTTCATGGGAGTAGCAGCGCTGCGCAGGTAGTTATATCCACCCAGATTGTCGGAGACATACTGAGGATTAGCCGAAATGTTGGTTTCATCGACTATCGCGTAATGGCTGTGCGGCATGCGATTGCCATAGATATTGTTGTATATGATTCGTGAGCGTTTTGATTCCATGTCCACGAAAATTCCGAACTCCCGATTGCGGTAGAACACGTTGTTCTGGACCAGCACGGAGCTTTTTCGTGCCAGCACCATTCCCGAGTAACCGTTTTGAGCAATGATGTTGTGCTCCACAGCTGTGTTGGAACCGTAGGCTACCAGTTCGCAGAAAATCCCGGTCCACCGGTTACGGAATATGATATTGTTCCGGATTTCCGGCAGCGAAACAAGGCAATGAATACCAGTCTTGTTATCTCGAATGATGCAATGCTCGATCGCGGTGTTGGTGTTCTCCGAGAGAACGCCCGTTTCACCTCCTGAAATGGTGAAATTTCGAATAACTGAATAGTTCACCGCCCGTACGGCCGGCCCGCGCCTTTTTCCCTTGATGTGGGTCTCCTCCATATCCTGGCCATTGAGTACGACATGCTCTCTGAGAGTGATATTCCCATTGTAGGTACCATTGAGCACATAGACGGTATCCCCCTGATCGGCCGCATCCAACGCATCCTGGATGGCGGAGTAGTCTTTGGGCACGATAAGCTTGTTTCCGGAAAACGATGAAGTCCATAGAAGTAGGCATATCAGTGAAGCAATTCTAAGGGTGCCGACCATGGGCAACCTCCTTTCCAGGAAAACAAGGAGAGCGCGGATTTCGCACACTCGTGGCCATGCGGAAAACGACCGAGAAAGGCGTGGTTTTCGTCTATTATTAAACTACGTCCCGTCCTGTGATGAATCCAACCCGGGTACCACGTAGTATAGTCGTTGGTTTGGGGGGCCGGGTTTAAACCAGAAGTAGATTACCGGCTTTCGATAAATCGGATATATATATTAGGGAGAGAGTGTGCCAACTTTTTCATTTGCCGGTGCTCGTCCGGGGTTACCGGCTCATACACCCTGTTCCGCTATGGGAAAACAACACGAACCATCTGCCAGATCCACAAACCCTGGATCTCCTGGTAGAGGCTTGAGCGATATCGAACGAGAGCGTAACCTTCTGCGTGCTCTGATCGATAACGTTCCCGACATGTTGTACATCAAGGACGACCGGAGTCGGTTCGTAATCAACAACCGCGCGCACTTGAATATCCTGGGGGAGTCCTCCCAGGTTTCCTCGGCAGGAAAGGCCGATTTTGATGTCTTTCCTCCAGATCTGGCAGCGCGCTATCTTGCCGATGAACAGCTGGTTCTTCAGACGGGACGGGTTTTAACGCGTGAGGAGCCCACTCGCTCTCCCGCGGGGACCCCGCGGTGGCTTTCCACGACCAAAACGCCGATTCGGGGCAGGGACGGTCGGATAATCGGTCTGGCGGGAATCAGTCGTGATATCACTCAGAGGAAAACGGCCGAAGAGAATCTGGAGCGTGAGCGAAACCTTTTCCGAACTCTGATCGACACTATCCCCGACTACATATTTGTAAAAGATGCAGAGCATCGGTTTGTGGTAAACAACCGGGCTCACCTGAACATGCTTGGAGCGGAGGAACAGGTCGATGTCGAGGGGAAAACCGATTTCGATGTGTTCTCCCATGAATTGGCATCTCGCTACTACCTCGATGAACAAGTGGTGCTTAAAAGCGGAACGTCACTTCTGGACATGGAAGAGCCTGCGGTCGACCCGTCGGGCACCGAGGTGTGGCTTTCCACCACCAAGGTTCCTATCCGTGACCGATCGTCGAAAATCATCGGCCTTCTGGGGATCAGTCGTGACATAACGGAACGAAAATTTACCGAAAAGGCTCTTCGGGAGTCTCGAGATATCCTGGAGCTGAAAGTCGAAGAGCGTACCGATGACCTGCATGTTGCGAATCGTCGATTGGCCATACGGCTTTCTCAGCTGAATTTTCTGACAGCCACATCGTATGAACTGGCTCAATACATCGATCTGGAAGAGCTTGGCCCGGCAATTATACGTGCATTCTCGGCCTGCTTTCAAAAGGCACATGTCAGTCTGTGTACCAAAGAGGGAAAGAAATTTGTGTTCCGAAGCGGAACCCGCGGGTTTTCGGAGAAAACTGCGCAAAGGCTTTCGGAAAAAGCCTTGCAGCCGTATGTCGACTCGGAGCTTCAGCAACCCTACTATGTTGCCGACTGGCATCGTGAAGACCATCTTGCTTCTCCCGGGTGGGAGTTTGACGACAGCCCTGTTTACATGGCGATACCGCTTCTTGCCGATAATCGTCTTCTTGCAATTGTGCAGGTATTTGCCCCGGCCGAATTTGCCGAGGCCTACGAACAGGAATTACCGGTACTGACAACTCTTGCGTCTCATGCCGGCACGTGCATGAGCAATGCGATGAACTACCGGGAGCTGGGAGAAAAGGCTCGTTTACAGGGGGAGCTCGATGCCGCCAGAAGTATCCTGGCGCATTTCACGCCGCAACGACCTCCCCAAATGCCGGGAGTGAGCATTGAAGGCCTCTATCAGCCGGCATTCGAGGTAGGAGGCGATTATCTGGACTACTTTAAAAGCGATACGGGCCAGTGGATAATTGTGGTAAGTGATGTGTGTGGAAAAGGAATTGCCGCTGCCCTGTTCATGGTAATGCTTCGAAGTGCTTTCAGGTCACAGTCGAGGTACTGCCATTCGGCCCGCGAACTCCTGTGCGCAGTAAACCGAGAGATGAAAAGCAATCTCGATGACAAGTCGTTTGTGACCGCCGCATGCCTGGTGGTCGAGGCTGATGGGTCTTCGATGACCTATTCCCGCGCGGGGCATCCGCATTTGATCTTTCAGAAAAACGGGGGAGAGCCCGCCGAAACCATAGAGGTAAATGGACTGGCTCTCGGGTTGGTACCTGAGATCGATATGTTTGAATCGATTCTCGAAGAGACCAGGATCGAGCTGGAAGCGGGTTCTCGGTTCGTCCTCTTTACTGATGGGCTTACGGAAGCAGCGGGTCCCGATCAGAAACCATTCGGGCTGGATCGCCTCAAAGACCACCTGGGTACCTCGGTAACCGATGGGCCGGGAGGAATGATGGAGGGTATCGTGGGTTCGGTGAAAACCTACCTGGATGGTGCGCCGTTGCTGGATGACCTGACCGTGTTAACCATGATGATCACAGAGAAGAAAAAAATATCTTGACCTTCCTGAGAGAACCACGTATATTATCTGCTGAGGATTAAAGATTATGAATAATGCGTCAAGAATACTCGTCCCTGTTATCCTGGTCGTGGCTGTAGTAGGCCTCGTAGGCCTTATTGTACGCTTGGGTGGAGGGGCGGTTGAGTAGTTCTTGATCTCAAAATAGAGAAGAAACCAAGAAAACCCGCCTCTCCAAAGAGAAGCGGGTTTTTTTCTTTTTGTTCCCTGCGGTGGTACGTAAGGGCGCATGGTTACGAACAATCTTGCCTTGGCTGCGAAAAAGGTGGTATTTTCCTTTATTTGTCTTAACCCACCCTTTCGTCTGTCAATGCTCGTGGGTTCGGTTGCCGGCGTGTGTGTCCTGCAGGGGTTTGCATTGTCTCATGTTGGCACTACCTGAGACAGACAGGAGGAAATCGCTTGAAGAAGACTGGTGCAGAGATTTTAGTCGACGCCCTGGTCCAGGAGGGTGTCGATGTAATCTTCGGCTATCCTGGCGGACAGGTTATTCCGATTTTCGACGTTCTTTACCAGGTCGAAAAGCCCGAAGTGGTCCTTGTGCGTCACGAACAGGCCGCCGCCCATGCTGCCGATGGTTATGCACGGGCAAGTGGCAAAGTGGGCGTCTGTTTGGCTACATCGGGACCCGGAGCGACAAACCTGGTCACCGGAATAGCATCGGCCTATATGGATTCGATCCCCATGGTTGCCTTCACCGGGCAGGTGCCGACACCTGTTCTGGGAAGCGATGCATTTCAGGAAGCCGATGTGGTCGGAATCACTCGTTCGATCACTAAACACAATTTTCTGGTGAAATCGGTCGAAGAGCTCCCCCTGATTCTGAAACAGGCTTTTCATATCGCACAGACGGGGCGGCCGGGGCCGGTTGTTATTGATTTACCCTCGGATGTCTCCCGGGCAGCGGTCGAAAACTACTCGTATCCTTCGGATATCGCGATCAGAAGCTACCGGCCGAACGTCACCGGACATATTCGACAGATAAAAAGGCCG
>JBEPYC010000323.1:0-5158 GCA_041641555.1 Chitinivibrionales bacterium
CGAGGGCGCGGCATACATACAGCGGGTGTACGCCCAGGCGCACAATGACCGCTGGAGCCGCAGTCCCGATTGCAACTCCGATCAGGCCGAAGGGGACCACCAGAGCCGCGCAAAGTCCGATCGTGATCACCCCCTGCACGATGTTGATGCCTGCATAGAACTTGTGTCGTGAAGTCCCATAGAGAAAGTTCACCGAAGGGTGCTGGGCTCCGCCGGTCATAGCGGCGCCGACCAGAATAATTACCAGTGTATAGATTTGCGCAACGGTGACATCGGTGTTCTTGAGCCAGCGTTGGAGGAACGCATGCCCGAGGATGATCATCATCCCGCCAAGCAGCACCGAGATATAGGTGGATACCCGAGTCGATAATAAAAACAAACGGCGCATTGCTTTATTATCGCCCGAACCTTCGTATCTGCTGAATACGGGGGAAAGAACCGAGACGATCGCGATCACCAGTTTACTGACGCTTTCTTCCAGATGCATGGCCACACCATAGGGCGCCACCAGAGCAGCTCCCCTGAACGCGGATATGATGAAAGGCGCGATACGGAAGCGAAGCAGGTCGGAGCCTTGAGCCACCATGGTATAAAACCCGTACCCAAACATTTCTCGGGCACGACCACGGGAAATATCCGCTCTCCTGAATCTGAGGCCCGGGTGGATCAGGAAAGAAAAGATGGCCCTGATTATACCGACCGAAATGTCCATCCCGGCGGAAATGAGAACCAGCGTGAGCAGACCGTAGCCGCGGGAAAAGAATACATAGATCAGGCCTGCTCGAACGATAACCTGAAAGATCTGACTGAGACTGAGGATATCGTATCGAAGATGACTGGTGAGAAGGCCGGTGAATGACCGAAGAGGTGCCTGGGCCGCCATGTTGACGCCCAGAATAATGATTATCCAGAAAAAGAGTCTTCCTCGTTCGGGATCTTCAGTGAGTAAACGAACCAGAAACCCAGCCCCAACCGCAAGAAGCAGAACCACTCCTCCGATTACCACGAGAATATGGAGGGAGGTCGAGACGATCTTGTTGAAATCGGTATCGTCGTTTTTACCGAGAGCGCGTGAGGCGAAGCGGGAAACAGCACTGCCCAGACCGAAGTCTGCAAGACCGTAATAACCGAGGAAAGTCGCGGCGAGTGTCCAGATACCATAGTGGTATTCTCCAAGGTGCCGAAGCATGAACGGCACAAGGAAGAAGGCCACCGCCAACGTCACGGCGCGTGCGATGACCCGAGTTGCAGAACCGAACATTATCCGC
The DNA here is from genome assembly GCA_041641555.1 of Chitinivibrionales bacterium. Taxonomy (GTDB): domain Bacteria; phylum Fibrobacterota; class Chitinivibrionia; order Chitinivibrionales; family WJKA01; genus JBEPYC01. The sequence continues at coordinate 1,269 of JBEPYC010000323.1, forward strand.
CCTGCTCGTCCTCCTGATTTCTCTTTTTCGTTTTTCATAACTGCCGAGCAGGTATTTCCTTGTTTGCTTTGCTACTCATTGTTGTGGTGATAATACCCTGAGTAGCGGTAATACTTCTGTTTAGTATCGACCACCGAATAGTTGAGTACCGCCCCTGCGAGATTGTCCCGGACGACGGAGTATTCATTGATGCGGTTTTTGAGCCGATTCAGATCGGTGCGCCCCGATTTGACTACTACAACATACATTGCGTTGAGCTTATGTAGGGCGGCCACGTCCGCTCCGACACCAAGTGGAGGAGTATCTACCAGCACGACATCGAAATGACTTGCTGCGCCGTTGCCCAAAGATCCCAGTACAGGTGAGGACAAGAGCTCAACGGGATTGTTCGGGGTACGGCCTGATGTCAGAAGAAACAGATTCTCGATCGGCATCCTCTGGATGTTCTGTGCCAGCGACTTCTCCGGGCTATCGGCTCCCGTGCTCAACAACTCAGAAAGCCCGGGCTCGTGTCGGGCGTGAAAGGTTCTGTCAAGCACACCTCGACGAAGGTCTGCATCAACAATCAGCACCTTTTTGCCCTGCCGTGCGAAACTGACAGCCATATTGGATGTTATGATCGACTTCCCTTCACTCATGTCCAGACTTGTAAACACCAGAACCTTCTTGTTCTGCTGCTGCATCAGGAGATCGAGCTTGGTTCGAAGTGAACGGAAAAACTCGTTAACAATATTCGACTCGTCGAGAAACATGGTGAGCCGGGGATCGGCCTGCTGGCCTTCTCCCTCCTCTTCACCCGTACGGGGCGAGATCACCGGAATAGCTTCCAGAACGGGCAACGAAAGTTTGCGGTTAATATCGGTTTCCGAACGTGGTGAATGGTCAAAAATGTCAACAGCAACCGGGGGAGCGAGTGCTGCACCGAGGCCCACCAGTGTTGCCAGCCCCAGCACCTGAAGAACTCGTATGAGCGTTGCAGGCGGACGAGGTGGAACGGCATGATCCATGACATAAATATCGGCAGCTTCAGCAGCTTCGGCAACACGCGCTTCGTTGTATCTGGTAAAAACCGTGGAGTAGATCTCAGCATCTACCTCCTGCCGCTGGCGGAGTTTGGCATATTGCAGCTCCTTGCGGGGCAGTCCGCGAAGGCGATTGGTTAGTTTGCTCATTGCCGCGGTTCGCTGCCGGTTGTGATTTTTTACCGATGCAATATATTCCGATAGAGTTCCCTGTACGCGGCTGAGTATTGTCTGAACCCGGTCGTAGGCTTTGCGTACCTCAGGATGATCGGCCGCATGGGTGTCGCGGATTTGATCATAGTGGTTCGTAGCCTGTTCGAGGTTCTGTTGAATTACCTGAGCCGAGACATTACCCTTGCTGGACAAAAACAGAAGTGCCTCTTTGGCTGCCTGCATCTGTTGATACCCGGTGGTCGAGCGAAGGCTTCTGCGCAAGCGGTGCGCTTCTTCGGCGATACCACTTTCGAGCTGGTTTTCCGTCTCAATCTCAACCATCTGATTGAGAACTCGCTCGGTTCCCGTTGTCAGCCCCACTCCGGGGTTGTTGGCAAGAAATCTCTCCACCGCATTTTCGGAACGATTCAGCTGCTTTTCGGCACGTTCCATTTGGGCACCGAGATTATCCAGCACCGTATGGGTCTTGCGCTTTTTGAAGCGGAGGTTATGCTCGACATACTTATCGGCAACGGTATTCGCGATATCGGAAATAAGCTGGTAATCGTAACCCTTGACGTTCAAGGTCACATGATGAATATTTCTCCGAGGATCGGGGGCGCGGGATTCTATCATCGCCAGAGTTTTGTCGACCGCTTTTCTCGTCGAAATTACATTGAACGAGAAATCAAAGGGCGACTTTGCGAATTCTTCGGTAAAAACCAGGTTCATTCCCCCAACCGATACAACTGAGTCTTCGGGAAGTTTGCCGCTTACCGCCGTTGTCGGACCCTTGGCATCATTGGTGGTCTCATAGACAATTCTGTAGCGGTTTCCCGGTACCACGGGCGTAAAATGGTAATTCCCTTCCGGGGTATTGGGTCCTACCGAAGCGGATTTCCAGATCTGATCCCGGGGGTACCGTTTCTCCAGAGATAACCGGAGCGAAAGAGTGTCCACCACTTCACGAATGAATTGGCGCGTATGCATATGCTCTACTGAATACGACTGTGGATTGGTCGCCGTGCCCATGACGGGTGAATCCCCGTGGTATCCCAGCAGTGCCTGCGCAGTGAGTTGCGGCCGAATGCTTCCCGAACGCGTTAACGTCAGAAGAAAAAGCCCGGCGGCCACAGGCGCGGCCAGAAAGGCATACCACTTCCATCGCCACAGGAGGTTCGTATAGTGTTTTATGTAATACGACGTGTCGTTTTCGGTTCCAAAAGATGAGTTTTTCTTAACCGGTTCCATGTATTGGTCCTCCTTGTATTTCTCAGTCTCGGGTACTTATAACACCAATGGTTAGTGCAGACGTTACGAGCGAAAGAGAGAAGCTGAGAACGGGGAGCACATCTTCTGTGAGAATATCCCAGAACCTGCGCTTGGGGGCGGCGATAACCGTCAGTTGATCTCCCGACTGGATTCCAAGCTTATAGAGGGATGTACCCGATTGCAGCATTGTCACAACGTCTCGTTCCATGACAGACCCGCCTCTTCTCCAGCGCATCTTGTCGAAACCGTCTTCTCGTTCGGGGCCTCCGGCAAGCTGGACTGCATCCCAGAGCGAAGCCGACGGTTGCACATAGTATAGTCCAGGCTCGAAAAAACCACCGAGAAGCGCGATTCGCATCAGCGGGCGTACCTGCACGTTTGGGTGGGGAAGGTAATCTATGTAATCTTCCTTCAGTACGGTCTCGACTTCCTGAGGTGTCCGATTCCGCACGTTGATCGGACCAAGAACAGGGAGATCACAAAAACCGCTGTCATCTACATGAAAAATGCCGTTCATGAATGCTGCGGAATCAGGATATACCCGAATCTGTAATCCGTCGCCGGGCCGGAAACCATACGTGGTCAGGTGAGCGAACCCCTGGGTCTTGACCGCTAATTCGCGACTTCGGGAGTGTTCGTTACTGAACCCTTGGGTCTCCCCGGGCTGCGGCTGGTATACCTCGGCCTGGGCCAGCCGGCTCGCCGGTAATGTCTCCCCGGGGTCTATTCTGCTTTCCGCGTGCACATTGCTGATCATGATAAGCATCAACGGCAGCAGTGCAGACCGAAAACCCGAGATCCTCTGTGCGCCTTGTAAATTAGGGCGTACTCCTGTGCTTTTCATTCCCTCCTCCTTGCAGTCTCTGATGGGCGTCTTAACAAGTAATACTGAAATTGGTATGCGCCTTGAGCTCGTCTGACTCGTTTCGGTGCAACTTCTATGCCACGGATCCAGCCTGGTTCTGGTTACGCAGGGCCCGGTATTGATTCTGCCGGAATCCATGTGTTTATCAATTCCGCAAAGAACATGCCGGTGAAACTTTTGTGTTAGTGAGAAAAGCAGGTCTTGAGTGCAGGTGGAAAGCGGCGAGCATAGTAAAGATAAGCAAAGGACATTGGTACGACTTTTGCCTTATTTCGCAGCAGGAATACAAAGGTATGCCACCCGCATCGTCGGGGGAGATAACGTATGCCAGGAAGTTGAGTTGGTCTGTTTCCGCCTAATGAATCAATGGTTAAAAAGTAAAGACGGAAATGGAAAAGTGATCAATACACACAAAGGTTCTGCCAAATGACTCCGACTACATCATCGCGCAATCCGGACAATGTGAAAATCGTCAAAAGGCGATCCACGGCCGCTCCGGAAAAACTACGTAAGCCGCACGCGCGGAGAACTGCAATCATATCCAAAGAGAACGTGCCATTCTACACCCAGGAAGAGTT
>JBEPYC010000324.1:0-5151 GCA_041641555.1 Chitinivibrionales bacterium
CGACCGGGCCGACATACCCATACGAATCATCATCCTGTCGGCATCGCCCAGCACAAGCGTCTTGCTCTTTTCGGGCAGCGCTCGCTCAAGAATGTCAAAGTACCGTTCGTGCCGGTAGTTTCGCGGTGCGGTACGGTACAACAGTGCTTCCTGTTCAAACCGTTCCGTCTTGCCACGTTCCGAATTTTCACGGCTCCACCGGTAGCCGTACGCTCCGGAAAGCATCTCTGAAACAGCACCTCTGCAGTTGTCTACCAGTGTTTCCAAACGGCGCATGCTTTTTGCCGACCCTGCTTCTGCGCTGTCGATAAGCGCGACAAGTCCGGCGAATGCCTCCCGTGATCCGGCGGTTTCGATCTGTTCCCGAATCGCTGTCTGACGGGCCGCCTGAATGAGTGTTTCCCGCTTTTGATGCTCGATCACCGTCTGCTCGAAGGCATCGGCTACCGGCAGGGGCGGATGAACCGCGGTGATGCCGACATGGATAATCTTCGTTCCCAGGCCGTCGGTCTCCCACCTTTTCTGTATACGCTCATGCAGTTCCCGGGAAACATCGAGCCGGGCCTCACAGAAGAGATCATCGATTTCGTGCCGGTAGAGGACCCAGGAGGCCTCGGCCATGGCCGTCTGTTTCATGAGAAGGACCGGATTACTCGATGAACCGACAAAGCTGAGAATATTGTCTATCACGTATTCGACCCGAATATCGGCGCCGGCAAGGGATACCGAGGGCCCGCTTCTCGTTTCCCTTCCGTCTGATCCATTGGCCAGGCCAGTGGGCGCCGCAACGATAAGCAGCTCGTCCTGACGAACTCCATGGCTATTTGTCCACAGTATTGGCACCCCTTCTTTGAGCACTTCGCCCCCAAGCGTATCGGGCTGGTGCGAGCCAACATGCAGTTTTCTCAGGAGGCTTGTCTCGAACACTCGCACTCGTTCGACCGGCCACGGTAACTTGAGGTGAATTCCCGGCCCAAACGTCGTCTTCCGAAGCCTTCCCATTCGCGTGACAATGGCTTCTCTTCCTTCGGAGATAGGAACCACGGTGCTCATCGATGCCATCAATAGCAGGGAGCCGGCCAGAAAGGGCAGAAGCGCTTGGCGGACAAAACCATAGAGGGCTGTCGTCGAGACATCGAACCCCAACAAATCGTGCAGCATTCCCTGTACGGTTTTCCGGAAATCAGAGGGATCCGAGAGGGCCTCGAGCAGATACGACTGGAAAGCCGGGCGGGGCAGATGGCCGGGTCGCGCGGGGCGGAAAGATTTCGTGATGAGGCCGAGAAGGATTTCGGCACCCAGAATTCCGTTGAATAGCACTACGAAACCGGTGGGAACGGGTGAAGTGGCCCGCAGGTAGTCAAGTCCGGCCGACACGGAGATCGCAACGAGGGCTCCGGTCATGACAAGGGTATAGGAGGCACCTGTCCGCAGGAGTCGCAGTACCTGACCGGTGGATATTCGTCGAAAGAAAACCGTCAGGATAACACCGAATATCGCCGCAACCGACGATGCCGCCAGGACCACCATCGGTGCGCCGCCCGGGCCGGGGGAGGAGGGCATACGAAACCAGGCTATCGTGCTGAGTGCAAGCGCCGAACCGACTCCGGCCTCGATTATCGTCAGAATGTAGCGATAGTAGAAATGCTGGAGAACCAAAACGAGATTTCCAGGCTTTCTTTTTCGACCGCGTTGGGTTTTATCGACCGGTTCCTCGGATTGCGCATCGAGATTGGCCTGCGATTCGGACCTGAAGAGCCAGTAGGAGACCGCCAGATGGACCCAGACGAGTATGCCGGCAACGGTGGTCCAAAATGCGTGCAGCGCCGCGGTGCTCGACCAGAGGCTCCACGCAAGAAAGAGCAGGCCCGCGGCGATGGCATGCGCCGACGTTCCGGCAAGTGCGAGTGCAAGTCCTCGGGTAAGGGCCCGTGTTCGCGTTCTGCTCATGCGATTTTTTCCCCTACTCGAAGAAGGCGTGCAGAATTGAATACGATGAATACTGAGCTGAGGCTATGAAGAATAACGGCGAGAACCGGCGCAATGGCGCCCGATGCACTCAGGGCAAGCAGGACAAGGATATACAAAACGCTGAATATCAGGTTCTGCCTGATAGTCCATGCGACTCGCCTGGCCAGCGTGAATACAAAAGGAATGCGGTCGAGGCGGTCGTTCATGAGCACGATCGAGGCCGAATGAATGGCGACATCGCTGCCCGCTGCTCCCATCGCAATCGAAACGTCACCCGCGGCCAACGCGGGAGCATCGTTGACACCATCGCCAACGACCGCCACCACACGGCCTTCCTCACGGAGCTTCGTGACCTCGGTCATTTTGTGTTCAGGAAGTACTTCCGCTTTGACGGCGCAACCCAAGGCGTTACCAACGCTTTCGGCAACGGGGCGGCGATCCCCCGTGAGCATGACGATGTGGGAAATCGCTCCCGATCGAAGCTCCCTGAGTACCGCCGGCGCTTTCGGTTTGACTGAATCGGAAAGCCGGAGCGATCCCACGAGGTGATTGTCATGTGCAACCCATACGGTCGATGCCGTGCTGTCGGTTGCCGGAGCAGCAGTCCCATCTGCTGAGCACCACTCGTGTCGTCCCGCCGAAACGACGCCCGTATCGAGCTTGCCCCGGAGCCCGAAGCCCGGTTTCTCTTCGATTTCCGTTGCCGTGCCAAGAGCGACGTTGCGCTTGTGTGCTTCCCCCACGATCGCTTTGGCCACCGGGTGCGTGCTGTATTGCTCGATACTGGCGGCGACCGCAAGGAGCTGCTCCTGCGATACGCCATCGATTGAAACTATGTCGGTGAGCGCCAGTTTGCCTGTCGTCAGCGTGCCGGTTTTGTCGAAAACGACCGTGTCGACTCGCGCCGCCGATTCGAGCGCGGCGACGCTTTTCACCATGACTCCAAGCCGGGCTGCAGCGCCCAGTGCCGCCACAAGGGCAGTGGGGCTTGACAACAGTATCGTGCAGGGACAGGCGATAACCAGCATGGAAATGGCACGGCTCAAATCATGGGTGAAAAAAAGCACGATCCCGGCAAGCATCAGAATCAGAGGTGTGTACCAGGAAACGTACCGGTCGACAAGCCGCATGGCGGGGGTCTTGCTCGTTTCGGCCTGCGCAATAAGCTCTCGTATCCTGCACAGGGTCGAGTCCTTGGTCTCTTCTGTTATCTCAACCATCACCGCACCCTACTGATTGGTGGTTCCGGCAAAGACTCGGTCACCGGGTTTCTTTTCTACAGGGAGCGATTCGCCGGTAATGGGAGCTTCGTTTATTGTAGTAAAACCCTCCGCAACCGCTCCATCGGCGGGTATATTGGCGCCCGGAAGAACCTGTACGATATCTCCCTGGCGCAGCTCCGTCGCCTCAACCTCCTCGAAACCATCACCATTTTTCCGCCGGGCCCGAGGCGGCGCCAGCCGCATGAGCGCTTCGATGTTTTTTCGCACCCCCTCCTGGGATCGCAGCTCGATAAGCTGAGAGACAATCATGAAAAAGCAGATCACCGCGGCAACCTGGTATTTCCCGGTTGCAAATGCAGCGATGAAGCTGAGTGCGGCCAGCTCGTTCATTTCGAGCCGTTTGTCCCACAGATCGATCCATGCGTGGTAGAGGAGAGGAATTCCCAGCAGCACCGATGCCGCGATCGCGAGCAACGCAGCGTGTTCGGGCGTATTGAACAGAAATTGCGCGACATACGAGTTGGCCAGGAGGAATCCTCCTCCTATGCACGAAAGGAGCAGCCCGAAATTCTGATTAGATTCCCGTCGTATGATGTCTCTGAGAAAACCGTGTGCCATAGGGGAGTACAAACTTGTCAGGTAAACCAAATCACCGCATTCGAGCCGATTGATTAATTTCCTGATGGATAATGTTGATGTCCGAAACTACTGCTCACCGGAATGTGAACAAGCGGGATCAGCTCAATATACCCGGCGACAATTATGAACTGGTTAGGCTTTAGTTAGGGGCGTATGAGGGGAGTGGTTTAGGTGCGTCTCTTTTTGGCGGGTTGGTTCTGCAGGATCTGACCATATTCTCATTGAGTCCTTACACAAAACAAACAATCGGATTCCATTTTGATTCTTCGTCTTCGTCTTCGTTGAGACCCGGTCACCAATGATCGTTTCTCGAGAATTGTGCCGATGCGACTAGAGCTTTCCAAAGTCCTTCTGACGGCGGGGCGTTACCCCCTGTTCCCGCCGCTCTCGCGAGGGATACGCCTGCCCTATGGGGCGTATCCCTTTTCTTTTCAACAACATCGCCAGGCATCTATCCGTACAGATACCAGTTACTCATTCCACGACATATTGTATTCCGCGATGATCATACTCAGTTTGCACCAGTCACTATTCGTCTGAACGGGAGGATTATACCACCTTATGCCTCTGACCGTGTCGCACGCTGCAGCAGCTATTCCTCTTCGCCGTCTCCGCCTCCCCGCATCCGCTCTCATCATGGGGGCAATGGCACCTGATTTCGAGTTTTTCCTCCGGCTGACCGATTCCCGACTTATCGCGCACACCATTCCGGGCCTTTTTGTCTTCTGTCTTCCTGTGGGACTAATCGGACTCTTTTTGTACCACCGGTTTCTGAAATACCCGCTTATCGCTCTTCTTCCCCATGATCATCAGGTTCGATTATATCCTCCGGCTCAGCGATTCACGTTCTTTCCTGCCGGGCGATTCATGAAAATTGTACTTGCCCTGTTACTGGGAACGTTTTCGCACATGTTCTGGGATGCCTGGACGCACTATGGCGGATGGTTCTCGGGTCTTTTTCCCATGCTGGACAAGGATATCGGCTCAATTGGAACCCGGCCGCAGCAGCTTCACGATTATCTCGGATACGCAAGTTCGCTAGGCGGATTCATTGTTTTGTGGGTAGCCTATCGCCGGTGGTATCGCCGGGCACCTGTTTCCGAGTTCTGCCGTCCTCTCCGTGTTTCCACACCGCTGCGTATTGCCATTGGGGTATTGATTCTGATGGCATCTACAGCCGGCGGACTGACCCACGGTCTCATGACCTCCCCTCCCGGCGAAGCGATCAAGCCTTTCATTGGCGCGACGCTTGTTGCATCGGTCAGTGCGTTCTTTGCGGTCTGGACTGCATACAGCATTATCTGGCACGCCCTGGGTC
>JBEPYC010000325.1:0-5118 GCA_041641555.1 Chitinivibrionales bacterium
CTGGATGCAGCCACTCTACTCTCTGGCAAAGGGGCACCGTCTCAGGCGTACGATCCCCAAGAATTCACCCAATCCTCCACGCAGACATCGTCGACACGACATACGATCCATCATACATTTAGAGGAAAATTCTCACTTCACCCTTACCAGCGCCACCAATCCATTTTTGCTCCCCACAACGACCTCCCCGTTATCGTCCCAACCTCTTCCCTCCACCTTGAAACCACTATTTCTGATCATGCTTCCCCAGGCAACAGCTAACGACCGGTTCTCCGGACTACTTACACACCAACACATCTCTCTTTCTGAGTGCCACCCCAATTACTTCAAATATTCCCACAACCTGCCCTGATTTCGGCAAACTATCGTCCTCCCCACATATTCGGTCACTTCTCCGGAACTAATTCCTGCCCCTCGGGTGACTCCCTGCGCATTAAGACCTCCAGCATACAGCCAAATAGTAATTCTGTTCAAACCGTTGGTCTCCCAAAAACAACGGTTTCCCCCCTACCCCCAACGTTTTTCTACAGTTTGTCTTCACTCAATAGTACCATTCTAACCAGAATATCCCGCGGTTATCACGTGAAAGCGTACCATTGTTTACAGCATTTCCCCGTTCATACATTATTTGTTCATCATTCTGATAAACGCATCTCGGTATTAACGACACCGACTCCGGTGAGAATGTCGTCCGGTGTTCTCACCGTACCAAAAAATATTGGAATGATCTCACCCCTTTCCGGATGACCGCAAAATTTGTAGCTTCGAACCACTCTTTTGTTTCAACTCTTCCTGGTACCCGGAAATTGTTTCGGTGAATCTATTCGACTACTGCGAGTGTTTCTGTCGTATCAGTTTGGCCCCTTTTTTTCCCATGTTCCCAGGACTTCTGCCTTTTCCCTTTATAGCCATCAAAGCCAGCACGCCCAAATTGTTTCACGTGAAACATAACACCGTCCTGAAAGACAATTCCGTCGATACCATCTATAGACCTTACTCTACACCCCCGCGTATCGCTTCTCACTTCGAAACACTCCCAGTTCCCCATGAATTGTTTCACGTGAAACAGTTCTACTTCCCAATACAAAATTTCGAGAATACGCGATTCATTATTTCCTGGTTATCCACTCGTCCGAACATCCCCTCCACCGCCCTTAATGCTTCACGCAAAAACTCAGCCGCAACAACTTCTTCTTCTGCCGCAAGCGCTTTCTCTAACCCCTCTCTAATTAGTTTTGCGCCCTCTTCGTGCCGCTCACTAATTAGCACCGTTTGCTCTCCCGACGCTCCTCCAAGTTCAAGGATTTTCTGCGCAACGAATTCGATTGCTCTCGCTCTGTCCTCTTCTTTAATCAGACAGTGGGCTTCGCACTCGATACCCTTGCTCTTTAACCTCTCAAGTTTTTCGATGGGGTTCTTTAAATCGCTCTTACTTACCAACCCGATCACAGGTGTCTTACCAATTTTATTCTCTATTGCCTTCTCTGCCCTATCTAACTGGCGGTCCGCCGGGGTCACCCATACAAGGACATCCGCTCTATCGAGTTCTTCCATAGATCGTTCGATTCCGATGGATTCAACCTCCTCACCCCCAATACCCATCCCAGCCGTATCCACCAACCGAAAATCCGTTCCCCCGATTCGAACTCGTTCACTGACCAAATCACGCGTTGTCCCTTCCTGACTGTGAACAATCGACCGACTCTCTCCCACCAGACTATTGAACAAACTCGATTTTCCTGCGTTCTTCACTCCGACGATTCCGATTTCAACACCCTCTTCCAACCTTCGAACTATCCTCCGCTTCTCAATTTCTCTACCTATTTCCTCAGCTAAACTCCTGATATCACCAAGCGCTATCCCCTCGACATCGTCCTCTTCCGGGAATTCAATCTTTGCTTCCACCGCCCCTGCATTATCTATAATCTTCTCCCGCCACTCCTCAAGCCTACTTCCCAGACTCCCCTCGTAACACCCAACCGCACTACGGTACCGACCCAGACTACTACTCTCAATCATTTCCCGTATGGCTTCAGCACGCAACAAATCCATCTTCCCATTCTCAACCGCTCGTCGGCTGAATTCTCCCCCTTCTGCCAACCGCGCACCCGACTGGCACAATCTTTCCATGATCGCCGCGGCAATAACGGGATTGCCATGGTAAATAATCTCAACCATGTTTTCACCAGTAAATGACCGAGGTTCATCGTATCGTACAGCGGTTATCTCATCTATAACCGCTCCTCCGATATCACAAAAACGGAACAAGCGGATTCGTCCCGCTTGCCCATCTTTGATTCCTCGAGCACCTCCAACACACCTGTTTACTACGTCGTGGGAATTCTCTCCGCTAACCCTGATGATTCCAAGGGCAGCTCTGCCGCGGGGGGTGGCAATTGCGGCAATCGTTTCCATTAAGACAGGATCTCTCCTTCATGTCCGCATGATAAAACTATACGGACACGTTCGTTATCCGCTTCCTCTTATCAAACCTGCCAGGTATTTCTACATCCCATGTCTATACAACTATCGCTTCTTGCGACCTCTGTGCGGAGTACCACGCGGAGTACCACTCACCGTAACCGCCGCCGTTTCTCCACGTTTCTTCTTGGAATGCTCTGTGTAATACTGTTGCACTATGGCAAACAGACTCGAGAATATCCAATAAAAAACCAACCCAGAAGAAAAACTATTGAACAATACCGTCATGAAGATCGGCATGAAATAGATCATCGCTTTTTGGTTGGGATCCTTTATTGTCATCTTATTCTGGAAATACATCAGTACTCCCATAAGAATAGGCAAAAGCCCGACCGTATCCCCATACATAGGAAGCCCATTCGGGAATATCGATTGAAATGCCGGCGTTATTATGGGAAGCGCTTCAGGTGCCGATAAATCTCGAACCCATGGCACTAACACTGTGGTTGCCCCCCTAAGCTCAATTGCCTTTCTCAGTACTACAAACAGCGAAAAGAAAATCGGCATCTGAAGCACCATCGGAAGACATCCGGGGTTAAGCGGATTCACTCCTTCAGAGCGATACAACGCGAAAATTTCTTCGTTCATCTTCTTGGGATTGCTCTTGTAGCGACCCCGAATCGCATTTATCTTCGGTTGCAAATCCTTCATCCGTGACATAGATTTGGTGCTGCTCTGTGTCAACGGAAACGTAACAAGTTTCGACAATAACGTGAGGCAAATTATCACAAGACCATAATCATTCAACAACTTATGAAGTTGGATCAAGAGCCATAATACGAACTCTGTCAAATACGGAAACCAAACATCGGCTCGGAAAAAGAACTTACTAAACCCGTGTGAAAACGTTCCTTCAGGACTTCCGAATAACGCCTTCTCTAAACCAACGTCCTGACCTTTCAAAGCCTCAAGTTGGGAAGGTCCTGCGTACAGAGTGTACTGAAGTGATGTATCATCACTCGCTCGTATCAAACCGATCGCGTAGTTGAGATCATCTGGGCTGCTTTTTCCATCCTCTTTCTTCTCTGCCCCACTCTCCTTCCGACTCACAATACTCATCTCAACGTCGCCGGCCTCTTCGGAGACAATACCATTCAAGAAATACTTGGAGGTCACAGCAATCCACTGGTAAAACCCGGTCTCTACGTCCTTTTCTATTTTCTTGTGCTGCACGTGTTGTACGCCCTTGCCATCCGACAAATGTACTACCCGCGCGTTCTGCACGCCCCGCTGCTGCTTTTCCTTCTTCCCTTCTCGTTCTTCGCTCTCCGTAATTCCGCCATCCCAACCCACATAAACCTTTTTCCCTCGGATTACCGTTCCACCGACTTCCAGTCCTATCCCATACCCAGCCCCGAAGAATCGGTATTCTTTCCATATTTGCCCGTCTTCGCTCACCAACCGTACTGCCGCGGAATCTCCTTCTTCGATTATTCCTTCAGGAAGATCACCAACCACATCGAAAGCAACCACATCGTATTCCTGGTTGCCAACATACAGGTTTCCCGCCCCTGCAGACCCCTTCGGTATAAGCTCTATCGGTGTTCTAACTGTATCCCCTTCGTCTCTTCGTCCGCGTTCATAGTGATAGTTCTTCGTCTTTATAGAAACCAGCCGTCCACCACGCGTACTCAAACCGATCAGAAGGTCCTCTGTCTCGACCCACATTGTGTCTGCCTCGAGACCCTTTGCTACAGAATCGTTTTCTCCCCCATCCCCTAAATCGCGCTCTCCAATAGCGACATCTGGAATCTTTGATTCCGGTGGGATCTCAGGCTCGGGAGCGCCATCCCTGCCCTCACCTTGCCTATCCTCACCAGCCTGTGCTTCTACCCCTGCCTCTCCCTCTACTCCAGCAATCTCCTCCAGGCTATCCGCGATCGCTTCCTCACGCTCTCGCTGTTCCCGTGCTATCTGCTGCGGACTCGGCCTGTTCAATATCCTGTTATAGAAGAAATTGTTGTAGTGCTCACTGCTGAATAATGCAATGGTAAGTAGTATTAGCGCAAAAGCCAGGACTGTTCTTTTATTCACTCGCTTTTCATCCTTCTCAGGTTTATTACATCAAATTTCAATTTAGATGGGAGGGTCATACCGAGGAGAAGAAAACGGATTACATCTCAGTATTCGCCATACAATCTTTGGCAGGGCAATATAAAGGGGAAGCTTTTCGCACGCCTCCTGTGCATACACGCTGCAGCTGGGCTCGAACCGACAAACTCCTGTTCGATACCCAACTACCGTTCTCATCAGGACTGAGAGTACCCGGAAACCTTTTCCAGCTATTCTCCCACTTCTTTTCGCCATTGGGCAAAACTCCTTCGTGCTCGTGCAGGATCAAATTCCCTTATACCAGAAGGAGTTATCACTATATCTAAGGAATGTTCGCTTCTGCGCTCGCAGTTTTCTCGGAACATTTCCCGCACCCATCTTTTCAGGCCATTACGCTCCACTGCGTTACCATGTCTCCGCGAAACAAGCACTGCAAGCCGATCAAAACCAACCTCATTTTTACGAAACGCAATCCGGAAATCAGGATGTCGTTTGCGATGACCCCAACGCAGTAATTCGGATATCTGGGTTCTATAGTATATCCGTCGCCTCTTTTCCAGGGTCTTTCGCGGCATACTCACATCA
>JBEPYC010000326.1:0-5106 GCA_041641555.1 Chitinivibrionales bacterium
CGAGGCGGCTGTGGCCGTCGCCAACGGGTTGCCCAAAGAAGCCGGGCTGCGCGCGCTCACCATCCACCCTGCCCGGCTGCTGGGAATCGAAGACCGGGTCGGTTCGCTGGAAAAAGGCAATGATGCAGAAGCCATGGCCGAATATGACCGAATGGTCAAGCAAGTCGAGCAAAAACGGGGAAGCGACACTGCCTGGGTGGCAATGATTTACAACAATCTGGCCTGGACGATGCTTCAAACCGAAGGCGCGTCGCTGACACGGGCACGTGAAATCGCCGGAAAGGCATACGAGGTCGCACCGGAGAATCCCCATATTGTGGACACGTATGCCACGGCACTCCTGGAGAGTGGGAAGTTTCTGGATTGTATCGATGTCCTTCGGAAGAATCGGATAACTGAATCGGAACCTCGTTTGCTTGAACATCTGGGCAGAGCCTATGAAGAGGCACGAGATGTCAACCATGCCGTTCGGTGTTACCGAAACGCACTCGCTAAGAACGACACCACTGCAGTACTCAGCCTTCAGAGTACTCCCGAAGAGTTGCAGAGGCATGTTTCACAGTTGATCGAGAGGAACAAATGAAACCGGTGCTGCCAGTAAGGGCCGCTGCCTAAAAAAGGTGTCTATCACGTGAGTGATCTCTTTCCTCTCCAAATCATAGCACTGTTTTGTCTCTCGCTCCTCGTTACGTACTTCCTGATCCACCTTCTTGTTCGTCTTCCCCTGATTCGTTTTTTTACCGATCGTCCTGGTGAGCGTAAAGTGCACCAGAGGATTATTCCGCGAATCGGCGGCGTATGCATCGTTTCTTCGTTTCTTCTGTTCCTCTTCTTGTGGCACCAGTTTATACCGGAGCCTTTTCCTGTGCTACCGCCCCATTTGCTCAAAACATTCGCCTTCGCGGCTGTTTGCATTCTGGCGGTGGGAATCCCCGATGATTCTATTGTTCTCGAGATTTCCAATCGTGCAAAGCTCTTGCTGGAACTGATAATTGCCGGAGTAATTGTCTTTCTGGTGGGAATACAGCTTGATGAGGTCATGGTGTTCGGAAACACCTATACCCTGGGCCTTCTGGGTGCCGGAATATCGATTTTCTGGATGGCGGGAGTGACAAATGCGGTAAACATTATCGACGGTGTTGACGGGCTTGCCGGATGGATCTCGATTCTTGCGTTTGCAACGCTGGGCATCCTCTCATGGCATGTGCATGCGACCGCAACCCTGGCTCTTTGTGTATTGCTGGCAGGGCTGATCGCCGGGTTCATGTTGCATAACATTCCACCCGCTCGGGTTTTCCTGGGAGATACCGGCTCACTGTTTATCGGTATGGTGCTCGGTATCCTGACAATCTATGTAGTGACTCTGCCGGAAACTCCCTATAGTGTATTTGTGGCGCCGCTGGTAGTTGGTTTCCCGATACTTGATGTGTTTGTCGCTATGGGGCGCCGGTTCACCAAGCATGTCCTTGCCGGTAATAAATTTACTCGTGCATTGGGAAGCATGATGGTCCCCGACAATGAACACCTCCACCACAGGCTTCTTCAGCGCGGGCTGAGTCATTCTGAAACGTGCCTCATACTGGCGATTTTTTCGGGTTCCATCTCAGCGGTTGCTGTTATCGTTTCCCGGGTGCAAATGCCCTGGGCAGTCGCTGTACTGCTATATATGCTGCTGGTAGTCGTCTGGTTTCTGGCCAACCTGAATATATTCGACCGGGTCTTCGCCTTTACCAGAAAAATGATTGCTTCACAGGTTTCTCCGAAGGTGACCTCGGAAATCTGCGTCGTATCGGCCGATGAGGTTATTCGCCATTCGTTGATCAAATACAGTCAGGATTTGTTCAGTTTCCATTTCTGTTCCAGGCACGATGAACACCCGGGGCCGGGACGGTTTGCAGTGGTCGTTGTCAACAACAAATTCGATAACCGTTTCGAGGCCGATCTGGCTCTTGCGCGACAGGCTGCATCGTTCCACATGTGTCCCGCCATTCTCCTGACGCACGGGTCGAACATGCCGGCCGATCAGAAAGCAACGGAACCGGTGCAGGGTGTAATACTACTCAAAAAGCCGATATATGTTCCAGCGCTCATGAAAAAACTCGATTCAATGCTGTCTGGTGGAAGGTACGTGAAAGCGTTTGAGCATATTGCGCAGGAAACGCAGCGAATACGGATAATTGTCCATGGCTCAACTTAACAAAACACTACCTCGGCTTCTGGTGATCAGCCGAAATCCCAAGGTGCGGGACGATCTGGTAACCCTTCTCACCGGCTATGGCTACTATGTGGACTACGTTCAGGATCGGTCGGAGGGGATTTCTCGATTTCGTCAATACAAGCAGTCGATCGTGATAGTCGATGTTCCTGCTCTGCCGCGTTTTCCCCAGAGGATGTTCAGGATATTCCGGGTATATCGAAGAAACCCGATTGTGCTGATCGCTGCGTATCAGGATGAACTTGAGCGAGCCTATTCGTATATGCAGCATGGGGTGTACGATGTCGTCCAACTTCCCTTGAATATCGAATACGTCGATATCGTTTTGAGCAGGCTCGTTAAACATAATAAACTCGTCGCGCAGAATGAGTTCATGAGAATACTCATTCTCCTGACGGTATTTGTCATTCCTCTCTGGATTGTTCTTATTGCGGTTATTGCGAGGTACTGGTTCTGGTAACGATAAACGAGGATACACCTGGAATGGAACAAAATCGGCAACCGGTCCGCATCCTGACGTTCGACATAGAAGAATGGTTTCATATCCTTGACAACGATAGTTCGCGCGGCCCTGACCAGTGGTCACGTTTTCCCAACCGGATCCGCGAGAATACCGTACGGATTCTTGACCTTCTGGGGCGAACGAATCAGCGTGCTACCTTTTTCTGTCTTGGGTGGGTGGCGGAACGATTCCCCGATATCATTCGGAGAATCGATCAACAGGGGTATGAGATCGCAAGTCACACGCATTACCATCAATTGGCATACGAGCAGAGCCCCGAACAATTTGAACACGATGTGCGGCATTCGGTGGAGGTGTTGTCTGACATTACCGGTAAACCGGTGCGTTCTTTTCGTGTTCCCGGTTTTTCTATTGGTGAAAAGAACAAGTGGTGTTTCGAGTCGCTTGCCCGATGCGGCATCGAGGTAGACAGTTCGGTTTTTCCCGCACCCCGGGGACACGGCGGTTACGCGGGATTTCCAGCAGATGGTCCATCGGTTGTCGAAACACAATCCGGACAGATCAGAGAATTTCCGATCAATACAACCAACCTTCTGGGAAAGCGCCTGGTGTTTAGCGGGGGTGGATATTTCAGGCTGTGCCCATGGTCGATGGTCCGGGCTCTGACCCGATCATCGCCCTATATCATGACCTATTTTCATCCGCGGGATTTCGATGCCGGCCAGCCTGTTCTTCCGGGATTGAACTTTGTTCGACGGTTCAAATCGTATTGGGGTTTGTCTGGTGCGCTAAAGAAACTGGAAAAATGGTTGGAGTTATACTCTTTCACCGATATTGCCACTGCTGAGAAGAGAATCGATTGGGAGACTGTTCCGAGGGTCGCTCTGGTGAATGAAGGTACCGGTGAAGTTGCCTGCTGAGAACCGTGGATACCATGGGAAAGGGCTTTGCGTTCTGTAGCGAATGCCCGCAGAGTTTTATGCCTTTCTGCCCCTGGTTTTCAGTCCCCGGTGGTCCCAACGGTAATGTCGACTGCTTCGAGCGAATACTTTTCATATAACACATAAACAAACGAGGGGCAATGGCCAGTTCAGGTTCGGTAATTATCTTTGGAGGTTCTGGTTTCGTTGGTATGCATCTTGCCTGGATGCTGGGAGAACGATTCCAAAAGGTGTTTATCGCCGATATTCGCAACCCGAAGTGGCACTGCCAGGATGCGGTACCGGACAATCCTCGTGCCGTCTATGTTCCATGTGATGTGCGCAATGAAATCGATGCAGGGCAGTTCGATAAGTCCATTGATTGTATCGTTAACCTAGCTGCGGTACATACGTCTCCCGGACATCCTGCCCATGAGTACTTCGAAACAAACATTCTCGGAGCGCGCAACATTACTGCCCTTGCCGAGAAACTGGGTACGAAACGCATTGTCTTTACATCATCGATTTCCGTATACGGCCCAAGCGAAGATGAGAAGAATGAAGATGACATCCCGATGCCATCCATCCCGTACGGCTCATCGAAAACCATTGCTGAATTTATTCATCGGGAGTGGTTGAACAGGTCCTCCGACCGGAAGCTTTCGATTATGCGCCCGGCGGTGATTTTCGGGGCCGGTGAAGGAGGCAATTTTACCAGGATCGCGAACATGCTCCAACGGGGATTCTTTCCGTATCCCGGACGGAAAGACACGATCAAGGGGTGCCTCTATGTCAAAGATATTTGCCGGTTTATTATCGATCGGATGGCACATGAAGAACGATACTCTTTGTACAATTTCTGCTATCCTGAGAAAATTACGACCGAAACGATAGTCCGCACCTTCAAACAGGCATTCGGGTATCGTGCGTTTACCCCCCTGGTTCCGCTCTGGCTGGTCAATACAGGTGCTGGTATTCTCCGCTTGATCAAGAATCCGTTTATAGAACGGATGGGTCTGGTTCCGGACCGGATCGTAAAACTTGTCCGTTCTACCAACATATCATCGCAGAAACTCGTCAAGAGCGGATTCGAGTTCAAGTATCCGCTGCCTGATGCCTTGCGAGACTGGTCGCAGGACTGTAAAGGAAAAGCGTTGTATTGACCGGCAGATCGGCTCCCCTCCGATTGCTGAAATCACAGCTGCCCCACACAGTGCCTGGTTCATTCGAATGAACACTGCCGATATCGCTCTGGTGGATACTGACGGGCAGAATGACCGAAGGTAAGGCACTTGACCTGATCCACACCTGCTCACTTCGCGGTGCCAGTGTAAGAATTCTTGGAGGTGAGAATTATGCCCTGCTTGAGGGGGCTTCGGTTGTGCCCATTGCTGCAGGCCGTCCTCGAACACCCGGAAGGTCTCGGGAAGACCTCATGGGTGCGAATCTGGACGTCATTCAACAGGTTGTCGAGAAGCTCCGTTGGCATGCACCCAATGCTGTCTACC
>JBEPYC010000327.1:0-5102 GCA_041641555.1 Chitinivibrionales bacterium
ATCCAACCGGAGAGTGTCGAGCTGAACGTTGCTTACACTACCGGTATTTCCAAGATAGACTGCATCGAGTGCCAGCGGATTCTGCGGCGCCATTCGTAGTCGAGCGGTATTGTATTCATCGAAATTCAGGTCTTTGTTTCCCCATATTGGAGAGACCCAGAAAAGGTATACCGTATCGGAACGGCCGCCCGGGTCAGGGATTGTCAGCGCTCCGGTCCGGAAAACCGAGTCGGTCGCCTGGACATCATCTACATCGAAGGTCCAGTCAGGATCGCTTGAAGGGTCAACACTCCCGCCGTCGGTGCTGAGCCAGATTCCAATTGAATCGGCATAATTGGATGCGAACGGGTTCGCATCTTCTATGTCCGCAAAATCTCTGATGCTCAATTCAGCGGTGTTCGCTGAGGTCAGCAAAGCATCGATTTGCAGCATGTTCGTGAGTGAATCCCGCAGATAAAGAGTTCTGGAGTAGGCGATATCATCCCCAGCGATAGACGGCCCCCGCACCGTAAGCGATGCAGTGTAGTCGCCATTCTCCTTATAGGTATGGGAGACTGTCGCCTGCTTGGTCGTGTAGTTCTCCACAGTGCCATCGCCGAAATCCCAGGTCCAGGAGCGTATCGACCCGGTAGACTGATCGGTGAACACAACTGGCAGGCTGTCGATCCCGAAAAACGCATCGGCGCTGAATGCAGCGGCCACCTCTTGAACAACCCTCAAAGTACAGAGAGCGCTCGTATCCGGCCCGGCATCGTTTGAAACAACGGCGAAATAAAGGCTGTTATCGTCGGATAATTGCACATTACTCAGAGTCAGAGTTGCCGTAGTCGACAGGGGCTGGTTGCCTGATGTCCGGAACCATTGCACCGTGGGCGAAGAGCCCTGGACACTCGCCCCGAACGTGATATCGGTGCCAACAAGAGCGTACTGAAACGTGGTCGTGGCGGTGACACGTGCCGGAGTGTAATCCACCGTGAGGAGCCCGGAGTTCGATGTATCGGTTCCGGAAGAGTTTGAGGCGACCACACGGTAGTCGCCACGGTCAGCATAGGAAACCGGTGAGACGGTAAACGAGGAGTTGTTGGCACCGGTAATGTTTACCCCGTCTTTTTGCCACTGGTAGCTGACGGTCGATGCCACGCCCTGAGAGAGAACAGATGAAAAGGTGACCGCTTCGTCTACCGGTGAGGTAACCGCCTCCGGTGTTACCGAAACAATTGGCGGAAAAACAGAGTCGATTACCGTCAGTATCGCCGTATCAGAGAAGGTCGTTCCCAGGGAATTGCTCACTTCGCAGAAGTACCTGTCGCCATTTTCGGATAGTTGCGAAGGCCCGAGCAAAAGCGATGCTCCCGACCCGGCATCGGTTACCGTGTCCGAAGATATGCGTTTCCATGAATACTGCAGGGGTGCCGCTCCGTGGGCGGTGATATAGAAATTCCCCGGGACGCCGATACCCACGGTGTCGGCGGTTGGCTGCGTGGCAATATAGGGCCTGGTGTTACCGGCAAAGAAAATATGGTCGACGTTACCTAAGCCACCTCCGAGTCCCTGGTTGAAAACCCCAAGGACATACACGTCGTGTACTCCGGTGGGTGATGAAGACAAGGCACTTTTCTGGTCTTCATAGGTTCGCCAACCGCCGGTCTGCCGGACACTATGCACCGCAAACACGTCGCCATCCAGACTGTCGAGCACGAAGTGGAGGTATTTGCCCCATCCACTTTCTCCAAGGGCGAGCTTAATCACGACACTATCGTAGGAGGTACTGCCGAAATCCACATCCTTGTAGTACGCCCATTCACCGTTCGTCCATGCCCCGAGTCCTTCGCCCCTCACCTGAAGGCCATACTGATTGTGAAATGACTCGACTTCAATGGTTTCGGGCGCGTCACGATTGTATCCGGGAGGAGGAGTACTCGAGAACGAAATCCAGTCGAGATTTCCACACGGATCACCGAGCGTGTCTACATCGAAAAGAACATAAACGGTGTGCACCCCCGTCGGCCTCATGACCATCGGCGCCGACTGAAACTGGAAATCAAACCAGTTGCCTGTTGGTGACATCGTGTGCGTGGCAATGACCGGCCCGTCCAATGCATCCAAACGGAATTCGAGTTTCTGGTTTGCATTTTCGGCACCCACTGCGGCAGAAAGGAAGAGAAATCGCGCGGAACCATCGTTAAAATCGATTGGTGAGAATTGCACCCAATCCCCGAAGTGAAGGCTTCCAATGGAGTTTGGGTCGATATCTATGCCGGAACTGTCCGCGACGTTCAATTCGGCCTGGATCGTATCAGAGGCAGGAATCTGGGCGCTGAGAGGAAAAATCCCCAGGGCAGCCAGAACAAGAAAGCATACCGGCATCGGCTTGTTCATGAATCCCTCCAGCATCGATATTCCGATCCGACTCGAAAAGGGCGAAAGTGGTATACTGCATGCGAGTCGAACCGCGATTCAATGCGCTTATGCGATTCACCGGCGGGACTGCCCGGATGTGCCGCAAGGTACGTTGCTACACCCGAAGAGAATGGTGCGAGAACAAGAAGAAACAACAGAAACGCCGCGTCAAGCACAACCAGTAACGCCGCGCGTTTCTCCACTCAGACCATCCTCTCCTGATCATTAAACTAATTTGAGGTAAAGGAATCGTCAACGAATTGTCGGAAACAAGCATGCGCGCTTTAGTCGTTAACCCCTGGATTACTGATTTCAAACTCTATGATGAGTGGATGCATCCTCTCGGGCTTTACCTGCTTATCTCCCTGCTGAAGCACAATGGGATCAAGACCGATTACTACAATTGTCTGGAACGCAGCGGCTTGCAGAAGAAAAAACGTTTCGGCACGGGTATGTTCGAGGAACTCGACATTCAGAAGCCCGAGATCTATCGCGATGTACCACGCCGGTATCGCCGTTTTGGCGTGAAAACCGAGCGATTCGAACACGATATCAGCTCTTTTCCGTCTCCCGACATAATCTTTGTTGGCTCTTCGATGACCTATTGGTTGGAGGGCGTTGTTGCGACGGTACAATCACTCAGCTCTCGGTTTCCAACGACCCCGATCGTTGTTGGCGGCACCGCGGCCATTTTGTGCCCGCAGGTACTGCGCACCCGGTTACCGGGAGTCGTTGTTGTTACCCATCCGCTAAGCAGTGCCGATGATCGTCTGGAAATAAGCTCCGACCTCCCTGAACTTCGGACCGCACAATGGCATCGTTCAATTCTCCCCGGGTTGCAGTCCGTGCGAGGGTTTCTTCACGGACCCATACTGACATCGCTGTGCTGTCCGATGCGCTGCAAGTACTGTGCATCGCACAATCTGGCCGGAAAGTACACGTGTCGAAGCCCGGAAACGATTCTGGCGGAAACCGATTATCTGATAGATACTCATGGTGTCCGGCACTTTTCTGTTTTCGACGATGCCTTTCTCTACCGATCAGCCGAGCATGTGCTTCCTCTACTTTACTCTCTGGCACGCAGATCAATTGCCAGCATTCATGCCCCAAATGGTCTGCACTTACGGTATATCACTCGCGAAACGGCCGATGCAATGCGCGCTGCCCGCTTTGTCACGCTTCGATTCGGCTACGAAAGCGGATCCAGACATCATTCCGGCGCGACATCGGGAAAAACATCCGGCATTCAGCTTCAGGACAAACTTCGGATTCTCACGGATGCAGGTTTTTCTCGTAAGGATATCGGTATTTATGTAATGGGAGGACTGCCGGGACAATTACCTCAGGACATGCTCGCCGAAATCCAGGAAGTCGCATCATTAGGAGTAAAGCCCAAACCCGTGTTTCTCTCGCCTGTTCCCGGCACTGAGCTGTTCGATTACTATCTTCCTCAGGTGCCGCAGATTGCGGTGGATCCCCTTAGTCACAACGATATGCTTTTTGTTGCTCTTCTTCGGGGGTGGAGTTTACAGGCAATGGAAGAGATTCGACATGCCGCGCGGGAGTTGGGGCAATTGGTGAGATGAGTTTTTATCGATCGGAGCCAATCGGTTCCGATCGGGGTTGCGGTGGTGAAGCCTCGTCGGTGCTTCGGTCGATTTTAACTCCGGTCTCGCGCTGAATCTGCTCGAGTACTTCCTGGGCAGTCAGTGCCACAGCATCGTTGGGATCGCTGGCCATTTGTTCAAGAAGATACAGCGCCTTGGTTTCGCGAATTTTACCAAGTGCAATCAATGCTTCGACCTTTATCTGGGGATCCTGCTCGGTGCCCAGAATCGACAAAAGTGCATCGGATGCATCTCTGCTGCGAATCTCCCCAAGGAGCATGGCACTGGTCATTCGTATAAAAGCGTCTTCGGAACTATCGAGCAGTAATTCTTTAAGAGGCCCGATCGCTCTCCCCCGATAGGTGACCACTTCCTTTACGATTGCATTTACCTGCTCGGGTTCAAACGGGTCGCTGGAATACAGCGTTTTGAGTTGTATTATTCTATCGAGGATTGCAGCTTTGACCCGATCCTGTTCTGTGGGATTGTCACTGGTAAGATCGGAAAGGGAGTTGTCCATCCGGGACAGGTCGTTATTGGAGACATGGATAAGCTGACGAATACTGTCAAGTTCGAGTTTCAGATTCTCCAGCTCACTTCCCTGCCGGGCAACTTCCTGCTCGAGTGTTCGAAAGCCTCCCGATTTCCCGAAACCCAGATCTCCCAGAAAGCGAATGCCGAACCTGATGCCCGGCTTGACAAAAGACGTGTCGCTTCCGCTCGACCGAAGCGAAAGGGCGAATTCCCCGTTTTCGTCGAAAAGTATCTGGCTCAGTCCTACAATTCCTCCCGAAATCTCGAGTCGCTTCTTGAGGAATCTCCAGGCGACAAACAGAGACGGCACATATTCTTGGTGCCGGCTGTGGAATTCAAGGGTGGTATACAGGCCAACCCCGAAGTATTTCTCTACGGCAAAATAGGGGTTGAATCGCTCGGTTTCCACGGAAGGGATTGTTTGAATTCCTCCGTGGATTCGGAGTTTCAGTGTCTGGAAGCTCTTTCCAAAAGCGAGATAGAATTCGTTGGCGATTCCCTGGCCGAGGCTGTCGTTTCGGTTGTAGTAATTCGTCTCTTTGTGGGAGATGATGTTGTGGG
>JBEPYC010000328.1:0-5097 GCA_041641555.1 Chitinivibrionales bacterium
GATGTGTGAAGGCGCACGGCCGGGCAGGGTACCCTTACCAACCTACCCCTTCCAGCGGAAAAGGTACTGGATCGATGGCACCCCAGAGAATACTCGCACCAGCGAAACCACACCATCTCCAGCTACCGAAGACGGCATCGAAAACGATAATAACCACGATGGCACATCAGCTTCGCCTGAACAAGCAAGTGGCTCAGTGCAGGACACGGTGCGCCAACTCTGGCAGGAATTGCTGGGTGTAGAAGAACCAGCCCTGGAAAGCGACTTCTTTGCACTTGGGGGAGATTCGGTATGGGCGGCCCGGCTGATCTCCCGTATCAATCAGCAGTTTTCGCTTTCATTGCCCGTCAGTGCCCTCTTCCAGCATTCTACATTATCTTCCCTGATCGGCCTGATCACCGAAAAGGTACCCGAGCACGGTTCCGCTGAAAGTGTCGAAATTCCTCTGGTAGATCGCTCGAATTATGTGCCACTTTCGCCCCCGCAGCAGCGCCTCTGGTTTCTTTGCGAAATAACGCCAGACAGTCGGGCATTCAATCTCGCAACTGGATTCGATATCAGAGGAAAACTCAAGGTCGATGCGCTTAAGAGTGCCATAGATAGGGTTGTTTTGCGGCACGAAGCTCTGCGGTCCACGTTTCCCAGAATCGGCGAGGTACCTCGGTGCCGTATTCATTCCAATATGACCTATCCGTTTGAATTTCTTGATCTCTCAGAAGCGGATCCTCAACAGAGGGACCTTCGTGCCAGGAAAGAAGTCAGGAGTCAATCCACTGCGCCCTACGATCTTCAGACCGGTCCTCTGCTCAGAGTCCTCCTGATTAAAATGGACCACGAGGAACACCTGCTGGTGATCATGATGCACCATATTGTCTCCGATGGATGGTCTATGGGAGTGATGCTCAAAGAGATAAGCTCCTTTTATGCATCTGATGCATCCGAACCGTTCGAGCCTCTGACGGTACAATTCCCCGACTATGCTGCGTGGTACCGCTCCTGGAGCGAGAACGCAGAAATGGAGCAGCATGTCGACTACTGGAAAGAAGAGCTTCGCGGATACTCCGGGGTCCTCGAGTTACCGACCGACAAGCCTCGTCCGCCTGAGTTGAGCTACACCGGATTTCAGCACGACTTCACGATTGATCCCGAAACGTCACATCAGGTACATCAAATCGCGGACCGCTGCAAGACGACGGTTTTCGGCGTGCTCCTGGCCGCATTCTACGCTGTCCTCCAGAGGTACAGCTCCGAGAAAGACATCGTTATAGGTACGCCATTTGCAAATCGGCATCACCCCGCAACCGAACCCCTGATCGGATTTTTTCTAAACATGCTCCCCCTGCGGGTAGCCGCCGAGGAGAACATTTCCTTCAGCGATCTTGTAGGAATCGCCAAAGATCGGATCGTGAGCGCATTCCAGCATAGCGATCTTCCATTCGGACAGTTGATCGAGGCCATCAAGCCCCCGCGGGATTTAAGCCGGCCTCCTCTGTTTCAGGTCATGTTTGCCTTCCAGAACTTCCCGATGCAGAAGGTCAGTGTCGACTCTCTCGATATCAGTCCCCGGCTTGTCGAGCGTGGAGCCACAGAGTACGACCTTTCTCTCTACATGTGGGAAGCAGACGACTGTTTGCAGGGCACGCTCGAAGCCAGCGAAGATCTTTTCGAACAGCGAACCATCGCGGCCTTTGCTTCGCATTTCTCTACGCTCCTGAGCGATGGAGTGCGGCTGCCGGATACTCCTGTCAGTGGTTTGCGGATTTTGACGCAAGAAGACGAACGCCTGGTGCGCGATGATTTGAATGCTACGTCAGTTGACTTTGAAGCGGCTTCAATGGAAGAGCTCTTCCGGAGAGCCACGGAACAGGACACCTCCGCCTGTGCCGTCATTGATCACGACGAGATGACCAGCTATGGTGAAGTCGATCGGTTATCTAACCAATGTGCGCATTTTCTTCAGGAAAAGGGAGTCGGAAAGGGTAGTCTTGTTGGAATTTGTCTCGAGCGCAATCTCGACATGGTCGTTGCCGTTTTGGGTGTCCTCAAGGCAGGAGGTGCCTATGTGCCTCTCGACCCTGCCTACCCGATCGAGCGACTTCGGTATATGACTTCAGACGCGGAACTCGGACTCATTCTGACTCACGAGAAACTGAGTGACCTGTTTTCCGATTCTCCTGAGAAAACCATAAAATACGAGAACATTGCCGAGTCACTGGACTCATTCGAAAGCACGCCTCCCGAGGTGACTGCAACGGGAGAAGACCTGGCGTATGTAATCTATACTTCGGGCTCTACCGGGAAGCCCAAAGGTGTACAGGTACCGCGGCGAGCGCTTGTAAACTTTGTCAGCAGTATGGCCCGGGAACCCGGGCTCACACCTCAAGACCGGGTAATGGCGGTAACCACCCTTTCCTTCGACATATCAGTTCTGGAGATTATCCTGCCGCTTACGGTGGGAGCAACGGTTATTTTAGCGGGACAGAATGACGTACGAGACGGGAAGCGGCTACTCACACTGCTTGCGGAGCACAGAGCGACACTGATGCAGGCGACCCCTTCGGCCTGGCGTCTGATGCTTTCGGCGGGATGGGAAAAGACGCCCGGCTTGCGGGCGCTCTGCGGCGGCGAACCTATGCCGCGCGATCTGGCAGGCGAAATATTAGAGCGAACCAATGAGCTCTGGAATATGTATGGCCCAACCGAAACAACCGTCTGGTCGACCTGCTATCGGGTCACTGATCCCAGCGCTCCCCTTCTCATCGGGAAGCCAATCGCAAACACCAGAGTGTACGTAGTTGACCGCAACATGAATCTGACCCCACCCGGCGTCCCCGGTGAATTACTGATCGGTGGAGGCGGGGTAACACTTGGTTACCGAAATCGTCCCGATCTTACAGACCGGCAGTTCATTTTCGATCACATCTGCAAAGAAACGGGTTCAAAGCTCTACCGCACAGGAGATCTTGTACGAAGGCGGATCGACGGCAATCTCGAATACCTGAACCGAATCGATTCTCAGGTGAAAGTCAGGGGTTTTCGTATTGAGCTCGGGGAAATCGAGACAGTGCTCAAGCAGCACCCCCAGGTGCAGGCATGTGCTGTCATTTGCAAAGAAATGGCCGCAGGAGACATTCGCCTTATCGCCTACTTTGTTCCGGCAGAGGGGAAACACCCAACGCCAACCGAGCTTCGCGCTCACCTTCGAAATCAGTTGCCGAGGTACATGCTCCCCCAGCATTTCGCGGAAATCTCACAACTTCCACTGACACCGGCCGGCAAGGTCGATAGAAAAAGTCTTCCGGACCTCTTTGGTCAGCAGCTCCAAAAAGGGGCAGGTTCGGAGCCATCGACCGAGTCCCAGAAATTGCTCGCAGAAGTATGGAAAGACCTCCTTCGGGTGGACTCGATCGGTTTGCACGACAACTTCTTCGATCTGGGTGGACACTCGCTCCTGGTCATGGAGTTGATTGGCAGCATGAAAAGAAAGTATAATGTTGATCTGACCCCACGCGTTTTCCTGACAGGAACGCTTGAGCAGATTGCAGCCACCTGCGCCGCCCAAATCGATCACGCGTTGGCACAGGAGTCTCACGACCAGAAAAACGAACAGAATGCGGAAGAGACTCGGGGAAAAGTTCCGAACAGGCTTCAGAGCTTCTTGCGCAGTACATTCAGGAGAGATAAGGGAACGTGAACCATCCGTTTTATTTCGGCTCGCAGCAGAATCGACTTCTTGGGGTATACCATGCGGCGGTCGAACCGGCTCCACTATGGGGAGTGGTTCTCTGCAATCCCATCGGCCATGAATACATCCGTTCTCATGCGGCTCTTCGCAGATGCGCCGAAAGACTGTCCGCAGCCGGTTTTCCGACTCTCAGGTTTGATTATGCCTGCACGGGTGATTCGGCCGGCGAAAGCCACAATGCATCCGTTACCGAATGGGTCGAGAACATCGCCACTGCAACAGATGAGCTTGTGGACATGTCGGAGGTTAGGTCTGTCGCGCTCGTGGGGCTCCGCTTTGGAGCTACACTGGCATGCATCGCGGCATCACACACAGAGCACGTTTCGGCGGTCATTATGTGGGATCCGGTGATCAGGGGAAGCTCGTATCTCGAGGAGCTTCGCCGGTTACAAAAAACGGACCTGGAGCCATCAGCACAAAACGATGCCGAATTTGAGGAACTCATTGGGTTCGAGCTGAGTAAGAAACTGCGCCGCGAACTGGGCGGTATTGACTTGTGTCAAAATCCACCGGATAGCATTCCTGCTGCGGTCGGCTGCGTTTTTTCTGAAGAATCAGAAGAGTATGCATGCATTCCAGCGCATTTTCAGGAAAAAAAACAGTTTGAACAACGAACCACTCTTCGTCAGCCGCCTGAATGGCGCAACCCGAAACTCATCGGGCACGTTCTGCTGGCCGGGCAAGAAACAGGGCATATTGTAGAGATCATGGAGAAATTCAGCCAATGATAACCGAACAGGCAGTAGCTTTCGGTAAGAACGGTGGTCTCCGGGGAATATCCTGCTACGACGGGGAGCAGCCAACGCAACCAGGGCGCACAGCATTCCTGCTGCTCAATGCCGGCCTGGTCCATCGTGTCGGTCCCTTCAGGATGTACGTCGATCTGTCCAGAAAACTGGCTTTGCACGGAATCTTCACACTTCGATTTGACCTTTCCGGCCTCGGTGACAGCAGCCTTCAGACTGGAGCCGACGACGAGGCAGGACAAGCTATTGCAGACGTTGTCGAGGCAATCGACTGGTGCGAGCGTGAGCACGGCATTTCGAACGTGGTTCTCGCGGGGCTCTGCTCAGGCGCCGACAATGCTCACGAGGTAGCAGTCAGAGACGAGCGGGTGAAAGGTGCCGTGCTTATCGACGGGTATGCCTGGCCTACGCTCGGATTCCGGTTGCGTGATTATGGGCCGGGACTACTCAAACCACATCGCTGGCTTCCATTTCTGTTCAAGAAGCTGCGTACCCGGCGTGATCGGATCCAATGCGAAACCCACCCGGAGCAGAGTATCCCGGAAGTATATGTGCGCGATTTTCCCCCGAAAAAGCGGGTCGAGAGTGACTTGCAGAATCTGATAG
>JBEPYC010000329.1:0-5094 GCA_041641555.1 Chitinivibrionales bacterium
GGAGACCCTTGCCTCTCTGGGAGCCGATGTTACCGTCGATTATAGCTCACAGAAACCGTTCGAAATTGCCGAAAAAGAGACATCCGGCAAGGGAGTCGATGCTGTTTTCGATACAGTCGGAGGTGATACTGTCGAGAAAAGCCTCCCGATCACCCGCCGCTTCGGCCGCATTGCGGGGATACTCGGAGCCACGGGAGACCTCACTCTCGCCTATCGTCGTAATCAGACGTACTTTGGAGTAATGCTGACCCGCGACCGCGAGCGTTTGGAGAGACTCAGATCACTCATAGAGTTCAAAAAAATCAGACCGCTTGTAGACGAGGTGCTTCCTCTGGAAGAGGTCAGCAAGGCACATCAGCGGCTGGACACCGGGCACGGCAGAGGCAAGGTTGTTTTGGACGTCCAGGGAAAATAGAGAAACTGTACCGGTATCCACGCCAGTTTCATCCACATAATGAATACAATGCGTGAATTCCTGCACATCTATCACTGGTTTACATGCAAAAGGGGAGAATTCAACATTCTCCCCTTTTGCTTACTTCCCTCAGTGCTCTGCACAAGTCACCAATGTGAGTCCTCAGCTTTCAGTGGACCTCCTGAGAACAGCAGAATTATAGGTGAGCCCTCGAACTGAGCGTATCATTGCTGCGGTTCGAATGTCCGAAAAAGGAATGCACCAAGCAAGACTGTACCGAATGGAATAGAGCATAAACGATGTCAGGCGAATGGCTCTCCATAATGTGGGATGCTCACGATGGAGACGGGGGTACTTGTCTTTCTGCATGAGCGCTCCGGTGCGTGCGATCGCTGCGGCTCGTTTTCTAATGGCCCGGCTGGATACCGACTGCCGACTGATTCGATGTTCCACCACAGCTCCGGCCGCATACAATGTCTGTAACCCGTCGGCCTGAAGCATCATGAGGAAGGCGGTTTCCTGGCCCATCGTCGGTGCACCTTCGGCTTTAGGCCCAAACCCTCCGTCAAACCTTCTTCCTTGATCCAGAACCCATCTTCGAACCCAGAAGTTAAACCCTACCGGGTACCGTGTCGAAGGGTACGGGCGATCTGATTCCCCGATGTCTTCATTCGAACCGTATGCCCAGCCGATTACCGAGCGGGAACGCGCCCATGAAGGTACGGCGAGCTCCTCGGGCCATCGGACGCGGCATTGACCTCCAAACACAGGGAAGTCCGGCCAGTTTTTAGAAATCGAAGCAACCTTCTGGAGCCAATCAGACGCAGGATGAATGTCGTCATCGGTAAAGACGACCAATTCCCGAAGATTGGAGTTATCCAGCGCATAATTGAGAGCAAGCGATTTATTCGCTAAAGGGAAATAGTGATAGCTGACCGAGAACGGATAGGAATTCTGCTCAGTGATTTTTTGTATCCCCTGCGGTTGGCCATTCTCCACTATCACCACTTCGACATCCAATCCATCCAGATCGATATGCGCCAGGTTCTGCAGCGTGGCTTCAAGCGGTTCAGGCCGATCGCATGTAGCAATTAGTATCGTTATTGAAGTCGGAGATTCATTTCGTTGCATGACCTGCTGCTTGGCTCTTTCGGTACCCACCGTTCTTCCGAATTTCTTTATATTGCTTGCGTGACTCATGTCCAAACGTCCCCTCCCGCCAGGCTGTTTCCGTATCTCTAAGTTCTACGCATCGTGCACGCCAACAATTGGCGGCCACTATTTTGAATGATGCGAAAATAGTGCCATCCTTGGTACATCGCCCGCGACCGCTACATCGGCAGGAACAAAAGCTCAAATGGCTTTCTAAGAGTCTGATATTTCTCAATTTCGCGAGGCTCTCTGAATATGGATACGATTCAGGATTGTCGCGTTCGAGAATTGTAGGCAGCATACTCGTTCGGCGAATTGTTTCCAACCGTGTATCGGACATGAGACAAACAAACGGCACATCGTTTGCACTCTTCGTCACTCTGTTGTTCTCTTGAAGGAGGTAGTATGAAATTCAAACAAGGGCTCATTGCCGCTTTAGCTGTTATCGTGGTACTCGTGGTTGTCTATATACTCGGGTACTTTTCGGGAAGCGGGTCGGGGCTGGTGAATTTCAAGGTAGAGAATCGCGCGAGAGAAAAAATCGCTTCCGCTGAAGTGGAATTCGATGGAGGAGCAGCGTGGGTGGAAGATGTCAACACGGGTTCTTCCAAGAAAACGACTTTTTACTTACGAAACGAATCCGAATACCGGCTGGTAGTTAGATTTCGAAACAACAGGACACTTCGCACGACACCCAGGACGGCGAACCCAGGCGCAGAAATAACCGAAATTATCACCGATTCGGCCATCGTGCGTAGCTATTAGGCGAAGTGAGAGAGTTGTGTGAACCGAAGCACACACGTTCTTTTCGGTAGCGGGTATCATAAATATGGAGGTTACACATGTTATCATGGGCAGTTGTATTTCTGATTTTCGGACTTGCCGCCGCAGGGTTCGCATATGGTGGCCTACCTTCTTACCCGGCCAGTATTGCTAAAATAGTGGCAATGATACTTTTGCTTATCTCAGTAATCACATTAGCTGTCGGATTGTTCTAACCGCGCTCAGGTGCATTTTTTTCCGGTCGGCTGCAGTTTTTTCTTATTCTTGTTTTGGGTACATAAGCTCTTGATTTTAATGTCGGTACGATCATCATTGCATCTACCGCCTCAATAGAGCCGTTAAAGTTGTTTCATTTTTTTCCGATATATAGAGATGAAAGTTAAGAGATCTCTCAATGGGGAGAAATTGAAACGGGGCTACACCAGGGACGGATCGGCTTCCAGGGACGGAAGAGCGCCCTTTCCAGGGGAAATACGCAGGAAAGGGGTTTTGGGAAGAACTCAAACCCAACCTGCGCAGTACAATGAGGAGCAAAGGATAACGCGGAGATGTGCGTATGAACATCGATCTTACAAACGCAATCCGCCAGAATTCCATAAAGGCGTACGGTTCGAGCGTATCCAGCAAGGGCAAACAGTCCAAGGATGCGACCAAAACCGGAGTCCCAAAGGAAAAGGTCGAGATCTCTGATTCCTCTGCCAGCGTCCGAAAGGTGCTGGACACGATCAAAGAGCTTCCCGATGTTCGCATCGAGAAGGTCGAGGAGATCCGCCAACGGATCAAGAATAATGATTATCCTTTGGAGAACAACCTTCTTCGCGCCGTGGACAAGATGGTGGAGAACAAAATCGGCATGATACCATAGCGAGAGCTTCCCTGTCGAGGACTCGCTCTGGTGCCGATACGAGGTACCTTACGGTTTAGCGCAGGAGTTTGCTGCGGGATAAACTCTTCTGCTCAAATCTCTACCGCTCACAGGAAGCCCGTCTCGTCAAAGGCAGACTTGCTGGAAACGAAGCCCACCCTGAGCGCAATGCGACCAGGGTGGGCTCATTTAATGGCGACAAGGTGAAAGGCCCCACTGACCGGGGCCTTTTTTGTTGAGAATCCATAGGCGGAATTGGCAGATTGATTGCTTGTTACAGCTTTGAATAAATGAAAAAGGCTGTAATGTGATTAATCAAACAAGAAAACTCATCTCCGTCCTTGGGTCGACTCGGTTCACTATCCTCTGTCTTTTTACCCTTGGTATTCTAATTGTTTCCGCCACCTTTACCCAGGCATCTGCCGGACTCTCTGCTGCTACTGGACAATACATTGAATCCTGGTTTGTACTGATGGGTGGTGTTGTTCCGTTTCCTGGTATAAAACCCGTTGCCGGTCTTCTGGGGGGCAATCTCTTGCTCTCTCTCCTTCGGGAGCCCATTGGTCCTTCAACCCCTGTTCGCCTGGGATTGATCGTACTTCTCACCGGAATTCTCATCCCGAGCCAGCAATTTGATACCCTGCGCCTTGAATTGTCAGAAAGCGAATCTGTACGTACAGCCGAAATCCCCGGGACATGGGAAATTGCTCTCCAGATTGGAAATGGACCCGAAAAGGTGTATCATCTCGAGAGCCTCAAACGCGGGAATCGGCTTCCCGAAACGGAGTCATTGGTCGGCCTGGTGGTTGTCGAGATGCATCCCCACTCGAGGCTCTACAGACTTCCGGGACGGCGACACGTACTCATTCCGCTTTCACAGCATTACTCAGACGAATCGGTTGCCGGACTCCGGCTTTTTTTAGGGGATCCAACATCCGGCTCCAACACTGGCCTGCCCCGGGAGATCTATCTCCATGGATACGAACAGCCCCGTGTCGAGGCGAATTTTGGTGAAATTCCTGTGACAGTTGAGCTGCGACGACCTCGCGTATCGCTTCCATTCACCCTTCAGTTGGAGCAGGTGGAGGAAACCGATCGGAAAACCCCGGCAAACCCGAATGGTTTCCGAAGTCGCATTATTTTAGTTGATTCGCTCGGACAACATCGATTTACGATTAGTCCCGGCAATCCCGGGAGATACGGTAACGTCTCGATGTTTCAGAAAAAGTACTTGTTTCCAGGTCCACACCTGCGTGCCACGATTGCTCTGGTTCGCAATTCCGGTCGGCCGTTCCCGTATCTGGCGGGCCTCCTTGCCCTCATCGGAGGAATGATGCATGCTGGAAACGCCCTGCTCACGGGTGAAAGCTTTCGAAGGAGAAAAAGGTGAGATTGTCTCTGGTTGGAAAAGTGGCGGTACTGATGGTTTTGCTGGCGCGTGGGGGATACGGTATCGGCGCAACGGAAAATCGGTTTGTCTCGGCGGAACCGATGTCGTATTTGTTCGTGAATGAACATGGGCGCAAAAAGCCACTCGATACCCATGCCCGAATCCTTCTCAAGAAATTCTCGGGGCTACAACGCCTTCGCGGCCTCTCGGCTGTCCAATGGTTTACCGAAGTAATTTTTAGTCACCCCAGGGTGGTCCATTATCCAGTTTTCCGGGTGCGGGAACCGGAGCTTCATGCGGCTCTCACGAGCGAAAAAAACGGGAATAGGTTCTCTTTCAAGCAACTCCAATCCAGTATGCCGAAGCTGGCATTCTATGCCCACAAGTATATGCGCATCCCTCCATCTGCACGCACGGACTTTCAGAACTCCACCATACGGCTTTTCGAAAACCTTTCGATCTTTGTCGACCTGAGAGAGACATTTTCTT
>JBEPYC010000330.1:0-3239 GCA_041641555.1 Chitinivibrionales bacterium
CATCTCCGCCTTGGCAAGAAGCGCTTCGTTGCCCGCGGTAAGCTCCGGGTTACGAAGTACCACCACAAATACCGCTCCGAAAAGGGGCGCCATGCAGAGAGCTGCAATGGTCAACCACACGATTTTTGAACGCCTGACTTTGAGGTATTCGGCATAGCAGGCCGACACAAGCGGGTTCATGGCAGCACCTCGTTTCCTCTAATGATTGTCAGGAACAGCTCCTCCAGGCTCTCTTCATTTGCGAAAAGCGAGAGGGGGGCGTTGCCCGATTCGACAAGAGCAACGGCGATCCGGTCAGGATGGTTTAGAGCAGCGGAGTCGGTCACCGCCAGTTCATCGCCGATGCGTTCCACCGAGTGGCCATCGGCGGTAAGAACCTTTTGTGCCGCATCGAGGTTGGCGGTACGGATCAGCAGACGTTTTCGGCGAAGCCGGTGGATTTCATCGTTTTTCATTTCCCGCAAAAGTCTTCCATCGTGGATAATTCCAATGCGCGTGGCAAGCCGCGCGACTTCATCGAGGATGTGACTTGAGACGAAGACCGTGACCCCGTGGTTGCGGGATAGATCGATCAGAAGATCGCGCACTTCGACAATCCCCGCCGGATCCAGCCCGTTGGAGGGCTCATCGAGTATGAGAATCCGAGGTTTGTGAATGAGGGCCCGGGCAAGACCAAGGCGTTGGGCATTTCCCAGGGAGAGGGTACCGGATTTCTTGTCGAGATAGCGGGTGAGTTTGAGCTGATCGGCAATACGATCAATCGCGTCTCGGGTGGTGATGCCTCGAATGCGGCGGATGATTTCGAGATTCTCCCGGACGGTCAGTTCCGGATACGCATGGGGCGTTTCGACCAGACTCCCGACCAGATGCCATGGTCCTTTTCCGCCCGGAAGAATTCTTGAACCGGCAATAGAAGCCGTGCCGCCGGTCGGTTTGATCAACCCAAGAAGCATGCGGATCGTGGTGGTCTTTCCGGCACCGTTGAGTCCCAGAAACCCGTAGATCTCTCCTGCTCCGATGGATAGACTTACCCGGTCAACAGCGGTAAAGCCGTTAAACTGACGGGTGAGATTGTGCGTCTGGATTGCGATGGACATAGTCACCACGGAAAGCGGCACGTTTCCCTGCAGAATACAACAGGATTGGCTCCCGAAACTACCGGTGCATGATTACAGACAGCGACTCTGAAATCTACATGCACGCATAACGGCCGCACAAGAAACGGCGGTTTGCAGAGAACTGGTTCACTGACCAGGTAGAGGCCAAACCCTAACGCCTGTCGTTTTCTTCCTGCTCCCGTCGTTCGCGCTCCAGTTTCGGGCGGATTACCTTGAGGTAATACCGAAGTTTGCTGCGCATGTACACGGGA
Organism: Chitinivibrionales bacterium; assembly: GCA_041641555.1. Taxonomy (GTDB): domain Bacteria; phylum Fibrobacterota; class Chitinivibrionia; order Chitinivibrionales; family WJKA01; genus JBEPYC01. The sequence goes on from JBEPYC010000330.1 coordinate 1,370, forward strand.
TCGGTGTGAAAACGGAGGCGATTTCTCAGCTCGGAAGTCAGCCGGGATTCCATGCCCTGGGATTCCCGGATCGCGCTGTCGGTTGCATAGATGTCGTTGCGTATAGTGCGGACCGGTTCGAGCTGCTTGAGCTCTTCGGCAACACCGTCGCCCTCGGGATACCCGAGCATGATCCGCAATGCCTCGGCTTCGGTGGAATCGGCACCGAGAGCTGGTGGCTTGTCGTCTTCGAGTTTGACGTGTATATAACTGAAAAGACGGGCCTCGGTGGGGGGGAGTGCGAGTTTGTCGCAGATTTCATAGATCTGGAAGGCGTCGCTGAAATGCTCATTGATGAATGTCGAAGTATCCATAGTCGTATGCCTCCTGACCTGTAAGATAGCAAAAAATCCCGATAAATGCCGAGGTTTCTTTCATGAACCTGGACTTTGTTCGGCTACTGCAAAAATCGGGCCAAGCCGGAGGCCGCAGTTCGTAAGCAACTGAAGTGGGCGCGCAGGGATTGCCGGGAAATGCCTCAGATCGGCTGATCTGCACGCATGGGGCCGGTTTTTGGGGAGGAGAGGCACCTGGTAGAGGCCTGCTCCGGGTATCCGGTTGGATCACCGGAGCAGACAGATTCGTGTCATCGAGCTACATTGACACGATAATGTTCCGAAGTGCCTCGGCAACCTGTTCGGGTTTTGGTTTCGATGGCAGTTTCTTAACAGATGTCAGCGACTGGAGTGTCACCGGTTCTCCAAAAATCAGGCGAGGTTTGTGAGCATGGCCGGCCAGAAGATGCACCGGCTTGCCGGGAGTCCAGATTTCGAAACTTCCTTTGATGCGAACGGGGACAACGGTGGCATTGGTATCGATCACAAGCGACCCGATGCCGGATTTGAACGCTCCCATTTCCCCGGTTCTCGACCGGGTGCCTTCCGGAAAGAATACCAGGTTTTTCCCCGAAAGCAACTTGGTGCGTGCGGTCTGGAGGGCCTGGGAGAAGTCTCCCTCGCGCTCCACGGGAATCATGTTGGTACGGCGGACAATAAACCTAAGGGCGGGGGAGGAGGAGAGTTCAGCTTTGCCTACCGAGTAGGTTTTCTTTCGAACATCCCAGGGCAGTGCCGCAAGAAGCCAAACGATATCTAAAAGACTCTCGTGATTTGCCGCAAAGATCACCGGAGACGATGTACGGGCACGGTCTCTGTTTTCGACCTGAAGGCCCCAGAGGGCGGTGCTGAGACTTTTGACCAGTGGTGCGCCCGTTCTGAAAACAAGACTTTTGCTTTCCGGCACATGGCCGGAATCGTCTGTTTCCGGCGAGTGTTGTGTCGCCGTTTTTTTGCCGCGGCCCAACGGTGCGTTTTTCCCTTTGCCTTTTCCCCTCAGATCGCGCGCAGCCGAGGCGGCATCACCCACTGTTTCGAGCTTGAGAAGAACCTCCGGGGGAACTTCGCATTCAAACTGCTCTTCGATCATGCTTACCAGGTCAAGCGACTTGAGAGAATCGAGTCCCAGGTCTATCTCCAGATGCGTCCGGGGGGTAATGTTTTCCCGGCGGGTTCCGGGTACTATCTGCACGATATAGTCAACCAGTGCCGTGAACTCTTCGGATTTCATGAGCTGGGTTTCCAGGAAGGAAAGTTCTTGCTGTGTCGAATCCAGCGGCTTTGAGGCTCCCCGGAGCTCCTCGTACATCGCTTTGATTTGCGGTTTTTTGAGTTTCTTTGTCGAAGTGCGTGGCAGTTGCTGATAGGTCACCAGAAAGCGCGATATCTTTTTGTACGATGGCAGAGACGCTCCCATCCGTGCGATTTCCTGGCCAATCAACTCTGTCGCTTTGGCCGGAGGGTGGCGGCGTCGCATCTGTTTACTCGGCACGAGA
>JBEPYC010000330.1:3249-5093 GCA_041641555.1 Chitinivibrionales bacterium
CCCGCCTCGAGGCTTCCGAATACTCCAAGCTCCTCGATCATCGATGATGTCACGTAAAACTCTTCGATCTCATCGGGATACACATTCTTGCCGCTGCTGAGGACGATCAAATCCTTGGAACGTCCGGTGAGGTAGAGAAAACCCTCTTTGTCCAGTTTTCCCAGGTCGCCGGTATGAAACCACCCATCCGCATCGAACACCTTCTTAGTGGCCTCGGGGTTGCGGTAATACTCGGGAAAGACGGTAATGCCCCTGAACAGGACTTCACCCACACCGTCTTCATTTGGCTCGACGATTTTGATTTCGTTTTCCGGAAACACAGGGCCTACCGAGGACTGTTTGGGGCGGGTATGCGGGCAGATGGTGATCGGACCGAAGGTCTCACTCAGCCCGTATCCTTCCACTATGTCAAACCCCATCATTCGAAACCCTTCGAAATACCGCTTCTTCAGAGATGATCCGCCGGATACGATGAGCCGAAGATGCCCACCGAATCCTTCGTGTACTGTTTTGTATAACTTTCGTCTGAAACCCGAACCCAGAGCCATCCCGATCGATTTGGAAATACCGCCCAACGCTTTGAATACGGTCCGAACCGCAGGTCCTCGTTCTGCAACTTTCCGCTCGATATTGTTGTAGAGCAATTCGAGCATCTGGGGCACCGCTGGAAGTATGGTGACCTTTTTATCGTTGAGGGCTTCGAGGATCAATGGCCCTTTTATCTGGGGAACGAACACGACATCGGTGCCGGTGGGAATCGTAGCCGCAACGCAGGCGGCGAACCCGAATACGTGGTGGAGCGGAAGAATCGCGACCATGGTGTCCTCGGCAGTAACTCGCATGCGAAGTACTCCATGGACGGGAACGACCGTGAAATTTCGTTGATTGAGAACCACTCCCTTGGGAACCCCGGTGGTTCCTGAAGTAAATATGATCGTCATGGGATCTTCGGGGGCAAACCTTCGTTGGAGCGCATCCCGGGTCGGATCACCTGCCGAAAGGAATCGATCGAATCGATACGGGGAATCGGGTGAGAATGGATCGAGGCAGACGACAACCTCGAGAGAATGAAGTTCTTTCTTCAGCGTGCGGAACAGTGGCAGAAACACTGAGGAACAGAAAACGATTTTACATTCTGTAAAAGAGACGATGCTTCGAATCTCTTTCTCGGGAAGGTTGGGGTCGATGGGAACGGTGCATGCACCGCTTAGGAAAATGCCATGATGGGCGATGACCCACTCGGGGATATTCTCGCCGATTACCGCACCATTGACGCCTTCCTTGATGCCAAGGTCGTGCAGCACGGCAACCAGTCGATTCAGATCATTGTGCAGATCCCGGAATGTCCAGGTCTGGTAGGTACCGCCGCGTTTGATATGAAAGCAGGGGCGAGCGGCATGTTCCTTGAGCGATTTTCGGAGAAGGTCGACATAGACATGCGGATTGGGCGTTTGTTGCACCACCAGTGTTCCTTTCGAGCGCGGCCGTGGAGAAGGCCGGACAATTCTTTCCGGACCCCGGATGACATTGCTGGAAGGTACAGCAGCCCTTCCATAATTCCCAAAAAAGATACGCTTCCCCATTCACAACTTCAAAGAAAAAGTGCGTATCTCCCAGACGGGGGTGCGGAGTGCGGGAAGCCCCTCGGGGTCTGCAGATTTCGTGCATGCATAACTAAATTAAGATTTGAGTAGGAATACCAGAGTGTTTTTTTCTATTTTGGACAACGAGGTTGTGAGGTGAGGATGCATCGAGAACACCCCGCATCGGGCTTTTGAACAAAGAAAAATCTACGATCTATGAACGTGACCTCTGCCAGGAGCGGACGATAATTCTCGTAAAGA
>JBEPYC010000331.1:0-5071 GCA_041641555.1 Chitinivibrionales bacterium
ATAGCTGAACAACCGTGAGTTGCATGTTCTAACCGAAATCAGGTCGGGATGAATGCACTCTGCACCGTTATCCGCCAGCCTTTGGAGCGAGGAATGGTTCCATCCCCACGGCGCTGCCCTGACGGGGGAGCGGGAATCCTGTGGGGTCGGTCGCGCAGGTGAGATACTCCGTGACTGCAGATAGTTGTAGTAATCTTCAGGAAGAGATACATCGAGCAGCACCCGGTCTTGCGGCCAGGACAGGGGCACGAACCAGGCTGTCATTTCAGCAACGAGATACCGTTGCCGAATATCGTTGGCGCCGCCAAGTGTCAGATCGAAATCGCCGTTGAGATAATAGAATCTGGATGGTACCTGCACGCTTTAAAAATAAGCCAAGCCACTGCAGGGGAGCTGTTTTGATCTAATGCACTGCTCAGCGGGTGTGCGGGACTTTGCCGATAAACCTTGGTGCGGGCAGCTTGGACCGCTCGCGCGCGAAATTGCCCGCGCCGCATAGGCTTCGTTGGTTTTTCTCTTTTTCACATCTGGATGGATCTCTGATCTACAGCTCTGTTCCAGGGTTCACCAAGACAGTGAGGGAATTTGGTGCCACCGAGTAACTGGCCGGAGAGCGGCGGTAGTACTCGCCGTCGATGTGTATCGGGTGTCTGCCATGCCGATAAACGTGAAGTCGCGGTACTTGTGCATACACTACATCGCTTTGATCGGCTATCGTTCCCGTGCGAATGGAATTGAGATATCTGAGCACGGTTCCCGGGTCTTTACGCTTGAAGATGACTACATCCAGGAGCCCGTCGCTTGCATCGGCCTGAGGAGTGAACTGGAAATTACCCCCATAGTATTTGGTATTGTTGATCAGAACCATGTACCCGCGATATTTCTCTCCGCTGCCCAGAGACACTCTGACAGTACGAAATCCGTAGGTGAAAAATTTACGGACAGCCATTCCGATATAGGCCATCAAACCGAATCTCTTTTTAGAGTGAGAATCGACATTTTTGAGCACATATGCATCGAAACCCACTCCGCTGTTACAGGCGAAATAGCGCTTACCCATTCGCCCAAGATCGATTCGTCTTCGGGTACCTTTGGCGATAACCGAGCATGCCTGTTCGATATTTGAAGTTACACCAAGAGAATTAGCCAGGACATTGGCCGTACCGGTCGGGATGACGCCCAAAGCCGTCTCGGATCCGGCTAACCCGTTGATAATCGTATTGAGAGTACCATCGCCGCCAACTCCGATTATGAGACCGCATTTCTGTTCGGCACATTCTCTGGTGCGTTTCACCGTAGATTCGGGAGTATCGACAAGAAGCACTTCGTCAGGAGCGATACCTTTTTTGTGGAGCGATGACAGAATCGCTTTCTGCCGTTGCTCAGTCGCCTGACCCGACCTCATGTTGGCGATTACGGCGATATTCCCCAGTTTTTTTCTGCTATGGATTCCGAGCACATTCGGTTCTTTCGATAAAGAATCCCTTCTCGTTTTCGAGAAAACGAGCGTGGGTCATCTGGCCATAGTAATGCTTGCACTATCTATGGAGTTTATTCAGCGGACGAGCAGGTAATATAAGCAAAGCAAGTGCCATGTGTGGGTATCAGTGGCATGGCACTTGCAAAAAGCAGTAACAAGCGAATGAATTCCGGGGTGGATGAAAGGGAACGAGTATCATGGCCAATGGTGAACACGGTGTTTCGACAGGTGATCTGATACAGCAGCTTAGAGACGAGGTGCTTCTCCTGATCAGACAGGAACGTGCCTTCCTGAAGGCTGAGGTGAACGAAAAAGTCGAGCAGGGAAAACAGGCCGTTACCTACGGAGTTGCCCTCGCGGTAGTTGGATATCTCGCCTTCGTCTTTATTCTTGTAACTGCAACTTTGGGCATGATTGCCGGTCTTCGGGTGGCCGGGCTGGAAACCCAGGCCCCCTGGATAGCCACCTCGATAATGGCGCTGATACTCCTGGCGGTGTCAGGATTTCTTATGTCAAAACTGCGCGATGTTGCAAAAAGAAAAGTGCCGAAAGTATAGGGAGATCATCAGGTATGAATAACCATGTTCATGTCCGCGGAGCAGAAAATACAACGAGAGATTACTCGGGGAGGAGCAGCGCGGAGATTGCCGAAGACATGGCATATACGAAAAAAGAGATAGAGCGAACCTTCTCCTTGCTTGCCCGGAAAGTCACAGGTGCGGATGGCAAAAATCTGGATCGTGCTGTCTCGGTGTCGGACAAAACTGCCAGAGTAATGGGCTTCATCAAAAACCATCCGGTAACGACCATCTTGGGTTTCTGGGTGTTGCTCGGTGCGTTATGGAATCTGATGCATATGGATCTGGATTGATGCTGAGAACGAGTAAACATTTAGCGGAACAGAGCTTGAAAGAAAAGGAGATACCATGGTTACAGTAGGCGTGTTCGAAGACTATGGGAGTGCAACAAAGGCGGTGGATGAACTGGTTCTTCAGAAAGTCCCGGAAGAGGCAATCAATGTAATCGCATCTGCCGGTGTATCGATTCTGCCCGAAGTCTCCGACAGACCGGATTTCGGTAAGTCGGGCGGGGACAGCGCAGGCTCGACTGACACCCTCAATGAAAAGCTGCGTGGTCAATCGGTGATGGGAATACCGGATGCCGGTGATGTTCTGGCATCGGGCGATCAGGCCTATGATATCGTACGGCACACCAGCGGCACATTCGATACCACTGCATCGCTGAGTCAAAAGTTGACCGACATGGGGATGAACGGGGACGATGCCGCAAAGGTGACTTCATTTATAAAAAACGGCGGACTCATGGTGTGGGTGACCGACGGCACGAAGTACCCGGCCAAGGCAGCGGAGGTATTTGCCGGGTTTGGAGCGGCAATGACAAAATCCGTCAGTATGCCACTTCCTCAGGAGAAATAAAAGAATCACTGCCATGCCTCCTGCGGGTATGAGGGTGCATTTCCGGGCAAACGGGACCGGGAGGCGAGGCAGAAACCATTGTGTTCAGAGAGGCTGGCGGCAAGGCGCCTTGGAAAGGCACGGGTATGTACGAAGATTTATATGCGTTGTTTTCAGAGCGGGTAGGTGAGCTGAGTGACTCCCTGTCTGTTATGTCATCTACCCTACCAAAGGTTTCCGGAGGAATCCGATCCGCGGATCTCGTGGAACAGATAGACAAACGAATCGACAGTGTGGAACAAGACAAAACCGATCTCCGGGAAATGTGCGAGAGTTTCCGCGAACCCAAAGGGGCTTTTCATAACCCGGTCATGCGGGTCCTTGCTGCCGAAGCCAAGCGGATCAGCTCATCTGAAGGCAATCCGGCGGTGCGGGATGCAGCGTTTCTCGGGGTGGTGCAGAGAATGGAGCTGAGTATTGGTGCGGTCTGCGAACAATCACTCCGATATGCTTCCAAACTCGGCTATAACGACTGTAAAAAACGACTACAGAGCATTGCACGAGACGCCGATCGTTCGCACAAGACACTGGGTAGAGTTGCCGATGGTTTTGTGTTTACGGCAGGAGTGGAAGACCGGGCAATGAAGAAGGAGGAGAAATGAGGAGAGCCGCGATTTTTGATCTCGACGGAACACTGATTCACAGCGAAAGCGCGGAACGTACCTTTTTCTTCCACCTTCTCGGCAATGGAGGAATTTCTCCAAAGGACATACTTCAGATGGTACCTGCGCTCTGGCGCACCAAATTCAACCTTCACAGGATGATCATAGCCGACAAACATTACCTTCGGGGAAAATCAGTCGAAAAATTCCGTGAAGTCGCTGCCAGGTTTTTCGAGCCCCGGGTGGAAAAACTCGTGTTCGATCGCATGAAAGAACAGATCGAGAAGCATCGTCAGGCCGGAGATGTTCTCCTGATTCTATCGGGGACGATCGACGTGATTGCAAACTGTTTTGTCCGCGAGCTTCGGCTCGATGGTGCGCGGGCCATAAATCTGGACATTAAAAATGGTAAATACACAGGCCGGGTCAACGGCGTGGTGCCGTATGGATTCGGCAAACTTGAAGTCCTCCGGGAGCTTCGTCGGACATATAAATTCGACCAGAATCATACCACGTTGTACGCTAATATCTATTCGGATCGCTATGTAATGAATGCGGTCGAAGAGCCGGTGGCGGTCAACCCCGATAAACGCTTGCGAAGATATGCCGAACGAAATAACTGGAAAGTCATCCAGGCCGAGCGCGGGATACTGACTCCTTCCTGAGGTGTTTCTCCTCTCAAGCTCTCCCTTATCAAAAAAAAGAGACCCCGTGTCCCTGGGTGCCTGCAGCGCGAAAGCTTGTGCATGGTACCGATGGTGGATTGAATCCCTCTTGATAGGGGTTTCATCAATCGGCTCAACAGCCATGGGAAGAGCAGGCAACTGCATCCGTGGCTCAAGTGCGCCACCGGTGAAACCAGTGGTATGCTCTTCTTTGGGCCAGGCCCGGTCTGGTAGAAGCAATCTGGGGTCGTAGTATCAGCGAGCCAGACGCTTTTTGGGTTTTGCCCCCGGGGTGTTTTCGATATAAAAGCCCTCGGCGGCTTTCCGGTTCTTTGTACCGGGGATCGTGCCCACTGCTCGTCCGTCAGGACGGAACACCGCGGAATTTGACCGGAGTGATCTGCCTGGTCGACTCGTGTTCGTCTGGGGGGTTACCACCCGGACAGGATCCTGGCTCGGGAAACTCCCCCCATTTGCCCAATCCGCAACTTCCTTGGCCAGTTCGATACCGCCGGTTTCACCATTTTCGGTGAGTGCCAGATAGCAGGTAAAGCCTCTATTGCCACCCTTGTCTCCTGAGTAATGCGGAAAGAACTCGAAACCGGCAGTGAAAAACATCTTTATTATGCTGATATTTTCAACCGGCATGACTCGGACGATGCCGCGATCGGTGGATTGATCGTAGACCCCCGCCAGAAACCAACCATTGTAATTGAGCGATCCAGCCTCGACGGGATCGTCATTTTCTTTTGAATTGTAATAGCTGAGCGGGTATTCCACATACTCGCGAATCCACTCTTGCGACCCGTAGAGGTAGGTTGTTCCGCTACGCCCTGCAGGAGTTGCAAA
>JBEPYC010000332.1:0-5060 GCA_041641555.1 Chitinivibrionales bacterium
TTTCATGGTTTTGACAACTGAGCGCATGTCTTTAGCGCTTTCTATTCTCCTGCTCAGTGTTTGAAGTTTTTCCATATGTTTCTACTCAAGAGAATGTCTTTCCATGTATTTCGTCGCGATCCGTCGGCCGGCTCTTTCATTTTTGTCACACCCATCGTCAACCACTCCTCACTCCTCACTCCTCACTCCTCACTCCTCACCGACTGCCTCCTTGGCAATTTCTACGATGCGATTTTTGTCTTCATCGGTGAGTTTTTCTCCGGAGTGAATTTTCTCTCCCATTGACCTGAGTTTCTCTGCGCATGCTTCCTGCACCCGCGCAACGGCCTGTTGCACTTTGTCCTCCGGAAGGGAGTCGAACGCTCCGGCATTCAAGGCGACCAGCACATACAATTGTTCTTCGGCAGACCGCGGAGAATACTGAGGCTGCTTGAATGCCTGACGAACTCTCCGACCGCGCTCGAGCGTTTTTCTGGTCTCTTCGTCGAGCCGTGTTCCAAAGCGTGCGAATGCTTCGAGTTCCTCAAACTGGGAATACGACAAGCGCAGATCCCCGGCAACCGCCCGATAGGCCGGAAGCTGCGTTTTACCACCGACCCGTGAAACGGACCGACCGACATCCACTGCCGGCATGATTCCCTGCTGGTACAACGTCGGATTCAAATAGATCTGTCCATCGGTGATGGAGATCAGGTTGGTGGGAATAAATGCCGAAACATTCTGTGCCTGCGTCTCGATAATTGGCAAGGCAGTTACCGATCCCCCTCCCTGCTCACTTCGAAGGTGCGTTGACCGTTCGAGCAGCCGGGAATGAATGTAGAAGATATCGCCGGGATATGCTTCACGTGCAGGCGGTCTCCGCAGTAAAAGAGAGAGTTCCCGGTATGCCCGGGCATGTTTGGTGAGGTCATCGAACACCACCAGGACATCGCGGCCCCGCTGCATAAAAAACTCAGCCATACTCATGGCGGCATAGGGTGTCACATACTGCAGTCCAGGTGGGTCTTCACCGGCACCAACGACGACCGCGGTGTACTTCAGCGCGTCATTTTTCTTGAGCGTATCGACTACCTGTGCCACTGCAGCATTACGTTGGCCGATTGCACAGTAGATGCAGAGGACATCGGTGCGTTTCTGGTTAAGAATAGTGTCGATGGCAATGGCGGTTTTTCCGGTCTGGCGGTCTCCCAGGATCAGTTCCCGCTGCCCTCTCCCTATAGGAATAAGTGCATCCACTACCCTCAATCCGGTCTGCAGGGGCTGATTGACGGGGTCGCGATCCATTATCGCCGGGGCCGGACGCTCAAGCGGAAGCCTTCGGTCAAAGGCAATACTTCCCTTCCCGTCCAGAGGTCGCCCTACCGCATCGACAACGCGCCCGATGACCCCTTCGCCCACTGGTACACTCATTATCTCGCCCGATCGACGTACTTCCTGGCCGGCACTCACCCCTTTGGCCCAGTCCAGAAGGATAATCGAGGTATCTTCGGGATCGAGATTGAAGGCCATCCCGCGTACGCCCCCAGGCAGGTTAACCAGCTCTTCGGATCGGACATCGTGAAGCCCCGAGGCTCGTACGATTCCTTCTCCGATGTAGGTCAAGGTACCGATTTCCTCCGGCCGTATTTTGTAGCGGTGGTTCTCGATACCCTGGTCGATTCCCGTTACCAGGCTCTGCAGGGTCGACATCAGCCCCGTGGATTCGGCCGTTTTCTCAGGCATTACTTCTTCTCGCTTTCTCCGGATGCATTCTCTTTCTCGGAACGTTGGGTATCGTTCTCTTCAGCATTCCTTTCGGAGGCGTTTGGATTGCCCGGATTGGATAACATTTCATCGACCGTGCGCTCCAGCTCTCGAAGATACGGATAGAGACTCCAGGAAATGCGCTGATCCCCTGCACGGAGTTCAATCCCCAGTCCCAGAGACGGGTTCTCAGAGTAGTTCACCTCTTTACCCTTCAGGAGACCCGAGACGATCTTTGAGATATCCTCTCTTCTGGCCTTTTCGATTGCCACGGCACTTTCCACATGTATTCCATCGGCGCCATCGCCTGCTGCCTGCTGCATCCGTTTCTTTTCTTCCTTTTCCAGGCTTTTGATTTTCCCAAGAAACTGCTCGATTGCCAGGTTCTGCACGTCTTCATCGGCGATATCCCGTACGACTTTGGCGGTTATTTTCATGATCTCACCGGCAAGGCGATTCCGAAGCGCATCGAGGAACTCCTGTTTTTCACGGGTAAGTGCCTGCTCCCACTCGCTTCGTTTTTTTTCCACTTCTTTTCTGGCTTTTCGCATCATCTCCTTTTTTGCTTCCTGCGCTTCTTCTGATGCCCTGCTCTTCACCTCTTCGCGGTCCTTTTCGACCTTCTTACGGAGCTCTTCGTACTTGCGCCGCTCTGCCTCGGCTTCATCACGCTGGCTGTCCGCCTCATTCTGTCGTTTGGTAAGCATCTCCTGCCGCTCATCCATTACCTTCACTATGCGATCGAACAGGAGGTACTTCAGGAGGACCAGCAGAATCAGAAAGTTTACAATTTGTGCTACGAAGGTAAACCAGTCGATCTGCATGCTTAACCTCCCTGCTGAGCCAGAACATAATTCCAGAACGGATTGGTGAAGATCAGAATAATGGAAATGACAAGGCAGTAAATAGCGGTGGATTCGACCATCGCCAGACCCACAAACAGCGTGCGGGTGATCGTATTGGATTCATCGGGTTGCTGTGCCAGAGCCGACATTGCCCGAGCCAATGCCATTCCTTCACCAATTGCCGGACCGATAGCTCCGATCCCCATGGTAAGTCCGGCACTGAGTATCGAGAATCCTGCCACAAGTGCTACGGTATCCATGTCACTCTCCCTTCTGCGGTATAATACAATGCAGTTTGTTTCATTATGCTGAAGCCTCCTCCGTACGTTCTTCCCCAGCCGCCTGGGTGCCCGAAGCGATATAGACGGCTGCGAGTACGGCAAATATAAAGGCGTGAATCTGTCCTATAAGAAGTTGAAATGCATTCATGATTATCGGGATGAACAACGGAGCCACCGAGAGAAGCACCGCAGCCAGAAGCGTTCCGCTCATCACGTTCCCGAAAAGCCTGACCGCCAGGGCAAGCGTCCGCGAAAACTCACTCAGGATATTGAATGGCAGCATAAAGACTACCGGCTCGACATAATGTCTAAAGTAGCTCTTGACGCCAACCAGATAGACACCGTATATCGGCACCGCAAAGAAGACACAGACTGCCAGCGCTCCCGTTGTGTTCAGTGATCCCGTGGGTGCGTAATAGCCGGGAACAAATGCCAGGAAATTAGACAGTGAGATAAAAAGGAGAAGAGAACCAAGCAGCGGAAGAAACTTATCGGGATTCTGTTGGGTGACATCACGAATCTGGGAGCGGATAAGACCGACTGTTGTTTCCAGGAATACCTGCCATCTCGATATTTTTCCGCGCACACGTAAATTTCGTGTGACCAGCCAGGCACCTGCCACCAGTATTGCCATCACCAGCCACGTAAACACGATAGTGGCATTGAGCACCAGCCAATCAATCCTGGCCAGCACAATGCTGTCGGGAGTGATGTGCATCTGACTGTTCAACGATATCTCCGTGTCGACTCATCGGTTCGGACGTATTCCGGCTGAGGCTCCACCGGTGGACGCACGAGAATGATTCTTCCCAGAAGAAACCCGCCCAGCCATACAATACCGTGAAACATAGAGCCCCGTACGACCACAAGCCAACAGAGAGCAGCGGTTGTGCCGGTTCGAAGCAGAAAACTGAGCATTGCAAAGACGTAAGGTCTCCGCCGCTGGACCAGGTAATTTATGGTAAACCAGAGACCGCCGAAGTGCACCCCCGCAGCGAAAAGCCCGACAGCGAAAGCAGCGATGTAGCTTATGAACCTCTCATCCATATCGTTCCTTTTCTATCTGTTTGCGTTCCCGTGATACCCAGAACCACGCATTCAGGCATCCGATCGCGATACCCAGCACGCTACACATAAGCGTCCAGGAAAAACGGGACTCAAGCGTTCTGTCCAGGTAGACACCGATCCCGATTCCCAGAACGGTGGGAATCATTACCAGCCAGCCAACGATTCCGAAAAGGCCAAACCCGTACCACATCGATCGTTTCTTGCCTTTTCGGCCGCGGATGGCCCGCTTTTCCTTCTGTTCCACATCTTCTCTGAAACCCATCGGCAATAACCCCAGCCTTTGAGATGCGCGTCCTGCCTGCATTTATCTTTTGGAGTCTTGGACTTAATCCGGTTTCTCGAACTGAATGATCGAACGGACGAAATCGCTTTCCAGCCGCGCCCACGAGGCCTGCGCCTTCTTCTCACGCTTGCTGAGTTCGCGGTACTGTTCGTCAACAGTCGACCGGATCTCCCCCAGCCTGCTCGATACCACGCCTCTGCGTACCGCCAGCCGAACGTTCTCCTGTTCCTTCACAAGAATTCCCTGATCGATTCCCGCAAACTTCTCACCTTCGCCTTCCCGCTGGAACACCACGATACCCGGGACAAGTGCCGTTATGAAGTCAATATGGCGAGGCAGAAGCGAATAGCTTCCGTTAATAGACTCGATACGAACCCGTGAGACCGGCTCATCGACAACAACGTGCGCAGGTGTGAGGATTCTGAGCCTCATTTCTCTCCTACCTCATCGACTTTTCCGATCATGTAGAGCGACTTTTCCGGCTGATCCGCAAACTCATCGTTGAGTATCCGTTCACAACCGTCCAGGGCATCTTCTCTGCTGACGCGTCTACCTTCCTGCCCTGTGAATTGTTCGGTTGTAAAAAACGGTTGGGTCAGATATCGCTCCAACCGGCGCGCACGGTAAACAGATTTCTTATCGTCGGCCGACAACTCTTCCAACCCGAGCATGGCGATAATATCCTTGAGTTCTTCGTATTTTGCAAGCGTCTGCCGGATCCCCTGTGCAACCTCATAATGCCGCTGGCCCACGATGTGAGGAGACAGCATTTTCGACTGAGACTGCAGCGGATCGATGGCCGGGTACAGCCCCTGGCTGGCTCTCTTTCGAGAAAGAACA
>JBEPYC010000333.1:0-924 GCA_041641555.1 Chitinivibrionales bacterium
CTCTCCACCGATTGGCCAGAAAAAGTGGTCCGAACGGCTTCTTTGTGGGAGATAACGCCTTGTGTATCGAAAAACAGCCACTTGCAACCATTATCGGAGAAGTTAAACCAAGCCGGGAAGAGATGAGCCGGAAAGCGCTTGAAAAAATCGATTACTTGTTGTTACCCTTTTTGATACGATCCCGATTGATGCTTCGCCTGAGGCGAAGTATATTGCATTCAGCAGCAGAATTATTCCAGGGAGAACACTATGAAGAAGAAATATGAAAAGCCGGAAATCCATTCTTTCCAGGCGGAATTGTGCCTTCTCTACACTTCGTGCAGGCAGGCAAACCAGGATCCTCCAGGACCAATGACCTGCCAGGGCTGTCCCGATGGCGGCTGTAGTGAAACCGGTACCAGTCAATCCTGGTCTGAGTGCGTCTGCTGATTCAGAAAATCGGCAGGATCCGGCGTAGCCTTTTCCACGTCAGATTGAACGGACGGCGAACGTACGGCAACTCCCAGAGGAGCCTTCGGAGGGGAACCGGTGTTTTGTAGTACTCTTCAAGATTCGCGGTACCGGAATGCACGCTGGTCGGCGGGGAACATTTCCAGCTTGCGGGCCAGAATTTCCCAATGAAACGCCGGATATACTTTTCGACCCCGGTCTTCTCCGCCCTTGACCAGAATTCATCCCACGAGAACGTTTCCCGGCTTGAGATAATTTCTACTTCCCGAAACGCACTCTCTCGAAGTGTCCAGGCGATATGAACCAGGGAGTGACATATAGTGATAAGCGCAGCATCTTCCGGCGATGGTAATCTGCAGAATTCTCCAGCGTTCTCCGAGCGTTCAAACATCTGCTCTGTTTCGAGTAGGAACCGCTCTTTTCGGTTCAAGAGAAAATTCAATTCCACATGCCCGGTAATGCCCCGTGCCCGGT
>JBEPYC010000333.1:934-5051 GCA_041641555.1 Chitinivibrionales bacterium
GTGCCCGGTAGATAAACGGTTGCTCAAAGAACCAGTTGTCATTGAGCATCGTGGCTTTGCCGGATTTCCTGAAATGCTCAACAGCCCGCGTGAAATCTTTTTCCTGAACCAGAATATCGATATCGTCCATTTCCCTGAATTCGAACTCCTCAGCCATTCCCGATTTAATGAGATACGCCCCTTTGATGGGCATATATTCGATCCCGGCCCGACTGAACTCTTCATCTAAATCATCCAGAAGCTCGGCAAACAGAACTTGCGCTGCCCGCCAATGAAATTTATGCTCTTCGGTAATCACGCGTGGTCCGCGTTGCACCGGCATTTTGGGTTTCTTCATGCCACTGCCCTTAGTCAGCCAGAGGAATAGCGATACATTGTTCTTTGGGAAAAATACACTACATCAACCCATCTTGGATTGAGCTGCAACCCACATGCACCATTACGAACAGACGACCAGGATGATACGCCACAGAGGTATACCAGGAAAAACCGCTGGAATCATCGCGATCTCGTAGCCTTGACCACAGCTGGGTAATCGCAGGTATAGTATATCGGTATTCTACAGCTATCTGATTTCGCTCAAACTCGCAAGGTATTGGATCCGAACCACGATCGGACGCACCATGCAAAAAGCCCTCGGAACGAGTCCGAGGGCTTTGTAAAAGCGAAATAACGGTCAGGCCTTGACCACCACAGGTTCAGCTGATCATGAGCAGCATTCTACCGCTCGAGAAGCCGTACCTTTCCATGCTCCGATATGCCGATAGTAAGTTCTTTGTGGTCCCGGGAACCCTGTTTGATGAGCGACCCGTTCGGGGCGAAAAGTCTCTGAGAGGCGGCATTGGAATTCTCCTTCAGTACTGTTTTGTTAGGGACCAGGTCCTTGCGTGTTTGCACAGCCGACGAGATGCGGTCCGGGCAGGTGCTTTTTGTCCCCCTGGCAACAAGGGCCATGTCGCGCATATACGGAAACAATGTTGCCTGGGCTGTACACCAGTCGATTGCATTGCGTTCCGGCTTGGTTCCATCGGCGTTCATGTTGCTCCATCCGCCAACCAGCTCGAACGGGGGCGACAGGAAAACGGTCGATAAATCAGATACATCCGGCCCGTGCTCACTGGGATCCCAACAGGGAAAACCGGGACAACTTTTGGTTTTATGACCAAAATGCGATCCCATACGACCGCTGAAAATGGCATCCTGATCAGGGGTGATGTTACCTGCCGAGCTACAGCCCCTCGGCCTGTAGATGTCGTTTGACTCATTTCCCGTTTCATAGTAGATAATGTCACCTGCCTGCGCCAGGTTGTCCAGGTAAGTACACGCTGCTTCCGATTCGTAACAATTCTTGACACTATTACCCATCGTCATGTTCGATACCAGGGTCATGTTGTTCCGGAGGATATCCTTTTTGCCTTCATCGATCATGATTTTGCACGCGAAAGCGATTTCTACTGGCCTCCCCCAGTTAACCACCGTTATCGGACCAGCTTCGATGGCTTCAATCAAATGTTTCACGGTTTCATACTGGGATCGGGTATAATTTCCATTCGGTTTGAAATAGCTTGGGTGTGTTCCCTTGCTCAAAGCATCGATTTCGTGGGTCACGCTTGAATGCCATATGTTGAACTCATTCCAGGCAGGAAAACCACCGCAAACGTCATTGAGATTTCCTAGTTCGGCCTCATAATCGGCCTGATAGACCTCCGCGAACTCTACTGCCTTGTCCTCAGTGGGATCACCCGATGATTTGTTCTGTGCCGCCAGCACGATACCTTCAATTTCGATTTCGTTTGCGAGCAGAAACAGAAAACCAATACAATTCCAGTCATCTTTTTCACCGCGTCCCCAGTCCGTATTGACCCAGTATCGCGGCTTGGCCATCAGGGTCGAAGCCAGTACCGTAATCAGGACAAGGAATGTGCCTACTCTTCTGTTGAACATGATCTGCCCTTTGCTGTTTGAGAGAAGTGATGTTTTTTTGGGTGTATTCTGACGGCGGTGTTTAAGCAATCCAAGCTCATTGGCTCCCAGCCGCTCCCTGTACATTACCAGTATACCGCTACTGCTGCTTCAGAGTTCCGTTCTTATGGTATGCAAGTGTTGTTACCTGAGCCCACCTCCGTTCAGGTCCGACTCAGGATATCGTAACGCCCGGTGAACCGGGCTGGGTTCTCCGCACTCTCGGCAATGGACATCAGCCAAATACCCTCCCCATCATCTCCTCGAAACTCGGTCCTTTCATCTCAGGGATCAGCTCGTAGGTGTCATCGTAGATCGCCTTGAGGTTGCCCAGTTCCACGTACGATTTCAGCTTATGCACGAATGTGCTCACTCGATCCGGGTCGAAATTGCCGTTGCGCTGGAGCCGTATTTTCTCGAACTGTGTGCGCTCGATATTTTCCTGCGCCGTCAGGAGTTCTTCGTGCATTTTCTCTCCCGGTCGCATACCCGTGACCCTAATCTCGATATCCTCATCGACTTTAAGCCCCGAAAGGTGAATCAGGTTCCGTGCCAGGTCGTAGATCTTGACCGGCTCCCCCATCTCGAGCATGAAAATCGCGTTGATTTCTTCGAGCGTCGATGCCTGCAGCACGAGCTGAACGGCTTCTGGAATGGACATGAAGTAGCGTTTCGTCTCCTTGTCGGTCACCGTCACCGGTCCGCCCTCACGGATCTGTTTTCTGAACAATGGGATAACGCTTCCCGATGACCCCAGTACGTTTCCGAACCGCACCACATTAAACCGCGTTGCCGAACGATGCCGCTCGAGAATAACCCGCTCGGCCAGACGTTTGGAAATTCCCATGAGCCCCCGGGGATTGACTGCCTTGTCGGTTGAGATCATCACGAATTGCTTGATCCCGTGACGCTCGGAGAGAGAGGCAAGCAGCGCCGTGCCCAGGACATTGTTCTTGAAACACGCCAGCGGATTCCATTCCATCAGGTGAACATGCTTGTATGCCGCCGCGTGATAGATGTAGTCAGGTTTATAACGTCGCATCGCCATGTCAAGCGCGGCATTGTCCAGGATACTGGCCACAATCGTATGCACGGCGACATCGGGATGTTTTCTCTTGAGTGCCTGATCGATTTCGTAAGCGTTGTATTCCGAGCTGTCTACCAGAAGAATGCGTGCCGGACGATAGGCTGCTACCTGAAAACAGATTTCCGAACCGATCGATCCTCCGGCTCCGGTGACCATCACCGTTTTGCCTGCGATCTGCTTGCGCACATGGGTATCATCGAGAGTGATATTGGTCCGGCCCAGAAGGTCATCGATCGAGACATCGCGAATCTGATTGAGCTGAAATCGCCCGCTCATGATATCGAGCATGGATGGCACGATCTTAAACTTGACTTCCCACTCCGGCACCTGCGCCATCTCCATGATCTCCTGGACCGTTTGCTTGGTCGCTTCGGGGATGGCAATAAAAATCTCGTGTACACGGTGCCTTTTGATATGTTGTTTCATCGAGTCGAGATCCCCGAGTACCTTCAGTCCCTGGAGTCGCTTCCCGTGGGTCGACTTGTCACGGTCGATAAACCCGACAGGTACGTAGTTTTTATTCTTTCCTGATTTGAGCGTCTTGGCGATTTCGTTGCCGGCACTCCCGGCTCCAACGATCAGGACATTTCTGGCGTTCTCGGCCATAGGGGCGAAGGATTCGCGGAAGAGACGTATGGCAAAACGAGTACCGCCGTTGAGGAGGATGAAGAGTGCGAAATTAAGGACGTAGATTGAGCGGGGGTAGCCATTGAACTGGCCACTGAATATGATGACAGACATGAAGACAAGTGACGATATTGCGGAAGTCTTCACAATATCTTTTAGGTCATCGACGGATACATATCGCCAGATACCTTGAAATAGATTGAATACTCCTGAGAAGATAAGAAAGACAACAACGTTGATCGGCAATGACCTAAGCAGAGCGAGAACACCCCACCTACCATTGAAGGTAAAGTCAAAGCGAAGCAGAAATGCAAGAGTGAGTGAAGCGCAAGAGAAGATAACGTGGAGCAGCATCACAAATGGCATTCGGTTGCGCATGATTACAGGTGTGAAACTTTTATTCATTGGCGTCGGTCACCTCATCAGGAGAGTGTTCAATTT
>JBEPYC010000334.1:0-4985 GCA_041641555.1 Chitinivibrionales bacterium
CGATCCAAAATGGAGAAAGGAAGTCGACCGTGTCAATGCACCTCGTATTGTGTAGGAGCTGAATCGTTCGTACACTCGTCTTTGGATTTCAGTTCCGACTTTGCTTCTCGGACCTATTCGATCCGCAAACTTTTCAGGTGTGAGCAGCGGAAGGGTCGCGGTCATTATTTCGAGGTAAAGATCGATATTCATTCTTCCTGCATGCAGGCTCTGCCTGAAATTTCCGGCTTCCGGGGTATCTTCGGTTACCAGCCCACTCAGGGCAGCGGCAAAGCGTGGGCTGAATGACACAATCCCCATGTCAAGAGCACACTGGTCGGTTCCTTCAAGCGCCGCCTGGTTCCGAAGAAAATCCACCGGTGCCTTCTGAAAGAAATCCATTACCTTGGTTCGGGTTCGGTCGAACCTGAATACCCCGTGACGAGAGCCCTGCTCGAGTGATGTCGGCTTGGCAAACCCGCAAATATCACCGCGGTCATCGGGAACCGAGGCGGGATCGAAATCGATCACGACATCACCCGAAGTCACCACGACTTCGCCTGTGTTCCACGGGTATTTCAGAAAGAGTGACAGTTGCATATCCAGTACGACAGGAGGAATTATGCTGCTCGATGCAACCGGAAGGGGTGCGAAGAGCTTTCCTTCCGGGACATAACACGGAAGTCGGCGGCTTTCTCCTCCGGCATGAATCAGCAGTACCCGGTGGCTGCCAAAGAATGCTTCGGCTGAACGCGCACCGTAATCGCGAAGCAGGTTTTCCAGAGCCAGAATTGTTCCTCCTCCACTTCCAACCCGCCCTCCTTCGGGATCGTTGTATACCCTGAAATCTATTTCTCTCGGGTAGAGACCATGTTCCTTTCGCTTGGAAAGCATAGCCCTGAACATCTCGGCTTGTTTTGGATCCGAAGCTGTGATTACGCATATATCGAAAAGGTTCATCGTCTCATGCTCCTTGAGCGCTCAATTCAGGTGATAGATTTCTCTAAGGGTGCAGAACCCGGTCTCCCCGGATGAATCATCAGAAACTTTGAAGCAACCCACGACTTCTTCCCATTCCCGTATTCGCGGAAGGTCGAGATAGCGTTTCATGGCAGTCTCATGCGAAACCGACCCGTTGTACTCATAGTACAAAAACAGCGTTGTTCCGGAGAGAAATATGCTGAGATTGCATACCCCTACCGCGGAAAGCGCAGCTTCCACTTCGGGCCAAATTGAGTCATGTGCCCGAATATAAGCCTCAACGGAATCTTCTTTGAGCTGACACGTGTATGCGTAACGGGCCAAGTCGGTCTTCTCCTCAACGGTTGGAGAGCTCTCTGCTTAGAGAAGTATAGTAAATTGGGAAATGCAATGGGGAGCTGCACCTCTGCTTGTGGTGGTTATCTGATTTGTCGGAACCACGATTCATCTATTTTGCTAATTATACAAGTGTCACCGAAATAGGAACTCCAAAGGAGAGTACCCATGCCAAAATACGGCATTTGCCAGTGGTGTGTCCCGGGTGAAAATCGAGCCCGAAAGATCGCGTTTTCGGCTGAACTCGGTCTGGAAGGAATGGAGCTTGAGCTGGGCAGCTACGAAGACGGTTTTGATCTGGCTTCCGAGGAGACTATGGCCGCCTGCCTCCAGGCTTCGGCGGATCACGGAATATCGCTCCCGTCTCTGGCAGCAAATGCGCTTTGCCGGCACGGCATGTCCAGACCCGAATCCGAGCCCGCTGTTCAGGAAGTCTTGCATGCGGCGGTACACTGCGCACAGAAGCTGTCGATCCCGCTCATTCAATTGCCAAGCTTCATAAACGGTGCCATAGCGAATCAATACGATCTGACACAAACAGCCAAATGCCTTCGATACGCATGTGACCGTGCCTCCGAGTATGGCATTGTTATCGGTACCGAAAATGCTCTGAGCGGTGAAGACAATCTTAAGTTGCTGGAAATAGTAGACCGTCAGAATCTTTCCATCTATTTTGATACGCGGAACCCAAAATTTTTCGCGAACCTCGACGGCCCTTCGGTACTTCGGTCAGTCTTGCCTCACGTATGCGAGGTACATGTCAAAGATGGAATCGACGGCAACGAATGTCGATTTCTGGGCGAAGGGAATTCGGGCTTTGCCGAATCGATGTCAACCCTCGATGAGGGAGAGTACGGCGGTTGGATTATCCTGGAAAACGATTACCAGGCTTTGGCAAAAAAGAGCAAAATTGTGGTCGGCGAGGCTATCCGGCAAGATCTCGACAAGGCACGTATTTTACTTCCATGACCACACCTCACGAAGCACTCAAACACTTATTCGGCTATGACGACTTTCGGACCGGTCAGCGAGAAGCGGTCGAAGCCATACTGTCCGGGTGCGATGTCTTCGCGGTCATGCCCACCGGCGGCGGAAAATCTCTCTGCTATCAGCTACCTGCGTCGATGCTTCCCGGCACGGCTCTTGTGATCAGCCCGCTTATTGCCCTGATGAAAGATCAAGTCGATAACGCCAACACGACAGGTCTTCGGGCAGCAGCACTGAACTCGGCATTGCCTGATCAGACTCGCCGAGTCACCGTGGCAAAACTCATGAGCGGTGAGCTTGACCTTCTGTATGTTTCGCCGGAGCGATTTAATACTGAAGGTTTTCTCGACCTTCTCGAGGAAGCACGGATTACATTTGTGGCCATCGACGAAGCGCATTGCGTGTCGGAATGGGGGCACGATTTCCGCCCGGATTATCGCCTGCTCTCCCAAATTGTCGATCGTTTCCCCACGCTGCCGGTTGGTGCCTTTACCGCAACCGCGACCGCTCGGGTACAACGTGATATTGTCGAACACCTGGGTCTTCGTAATCCCTGTCAGATACGCGTCTCATTCGATCGCCCCAATCTTCGGTACGAGATCAGACCCAAGCGCAGCATCGACTCTCAGATACTGTCATTTGTTAAAGAACACTACGCCAGTCAGGGTATTGTCTACCGCACAACCCGCAATAATGTAGAAAAGACCGCCGGCTTTCTTAACGACCATGGCATTCGCGCGCTCCCCTATCACGCAGGTCTGGCAGAACCCGTACGGAAGCACAATCAGGAAGAGTTCAATCTTGATCGGGCCGAAGTTATCGTGGCAACGATCGCCTTTGGCATGGGAATAGACAAGTCAAACATTCGATATGTTGTCCATGGCGATCTTCCCAAAAACATGGAAAGCTACTACCAGGAGACCGGCAGGGCGGGACGCGATGGGGTACCGGCGGTATGTCGGCTGTACTTTGGGTGGGGCGATGTCCCTCGGATCCGGCATTTTATCGACCAGGTTGATGACGAGCGGGAAAACAGACGTCTTCATTTTGCGCTCAATACGCTGGTTAACTATGCTCAGGCCCAGACCTGCCGTCGACGAGGAATCTTATCATACTTTGGAGAGCAGTTTCCAAAAGACAACTGCGGTAACTGTGACGTCTGCCTCTCGGATACCGAGTCGGTCGATGCTACCGTTGATTCGCAGAAGATCCTCTCGGCAATTGCACGTACCGGCCAGCGATTCGGTGTGTCGCACATAATCGATATTGTCCGTGGTGCCGATACCAAAAAGATCCGGTCGTTTGGACATGACAAGCTCACTACGCACGGTGTGGGCAAAGATCAGCCAAAGGATTACTGGCAGGACCTCATCGCGGACCTGGTGCGTCTGCAATGCCTAGCGCAGAGCGATTCTGAATTTCCCACGCTTCGTCTGACCGAGGAGAGCACTGCGATTCTCAGAGGAAGCCGAAAGGTCATATTGACCCGCATGAAATCACCGATCGCTCCTCCGCGAACAACCCGCGGTGAAACACGTACCAGACGATTCTCGGGACCACCCCCCCATCCCGATGGACAGGAGGCATTGATGGAAAAGCTGCGAGCACTTCGACGATCGCTGGCTTCACAAAAAC
Source organism: Chitinivibrionales bacterium (assembly GCA_041641555.1). Classification (GTDB taxonomy): domain Bacteria; phylum Fibrobacterota; class Chitinivibrionia; order Chitinivibrionales; family WJKA01; genus JBEPYC01. Next base: position 3,919 of record JBEPYC010000334.1, read on the forward strand.
GTATCGCCCCCTATATGATCTTTTCGGACAAGACGCTGATCGACCTGGTCACCCGCCGTCCTGCGACAACTGCCGACCTCCTCACCGTTCATGGCATCGGAGACCGGAAAGCATCCAGCATTGGCCAGGACATCCTGAAGGTGATCAGTGAGCATTCTGAAGGCTGACGGCTTCGGGGAACCCGGAAGCTTGGGACGGGGGTGATTAATTAATTATTCTCTTGGAACAGATCATGGAAATCCTTTCACCGTCCTTCTGTCGGAGATGCTAAGCCTGTATGAATAATTATTTAATCACCCCCATTCGTGCATTGCCTTGTTTTGCAGTTAGCCTCTACAGCTCAATTAAACAGGCTTGGGTTGTATCCTTTTGTATGGTGAGGATACCAACGCAGGTGGGTAAGCTGAATCTCTTGGGGCCTGCGCTTCCAGGATTGAAACAGAGCACGCTCCCTTTGTATTCGATCTTTGGAACATGCGAATGACCGCAAATGACTATATCCGGGGCGGTGGATTTTTGGTTCGCCTCCGCGAGGTCATGAACCACCACAATACGCTTACCCTCGATACTCAGCGATTCCAAGAGAGGTAATGTCGCGGCCAACTCACCCGAGTCGATGTTTCCGCGGACAGCCTTACACGGATGCAGCCTGCTCAGTTTCTCCAGAACACTTTTTCTGCCTACATCGCCTGCATGGATGATTAACTCTACATCCGTGAAAACCCGAAAAACCTCGGGCCGCAACAGACCATGGGTATCGGAAATAACGGCTATTCTATGGATATTTTTCATTGTACCGTTTCTCAGTGCAAATCCTGGTCCGATTGGGATGTGAAGGGAGGACCGCGATAAGTATAATAGGACAGGATAATAGAAAATCGTGCCGGCCAAAAAGCGGTGTTATTTATACATTACTTATAGAAAACGAAAGTTAGCTATATTGGGCGCCAAACTAAACCCAGTTTTTTTCAGGAGGCTTGCATGCAACTCACACTCCGTGGTGCTTCATTGATTCTGAGCGTGGTAGCTATGAGCACCTATGCGATAGATGGTTTTACGGTTACAAC
>JBEPYC010000335.1:0-4978 GCA_041641555.1 Chitinivibrionales bacterium
CTATTGAGCATTGTCGCGGCGGGCGTAGTGGACGGCGTCAACCCCTGCGCCATTGCCACCATGATCTTTCTCATCTCGTTTCTCGCCACCCAGAAACGCAAACGCTCCGAAATTCTCGCCATAGGGCTTGCCTTCACTTTCGCGGTATTCGTGACCTACCTGGGACTTGGCATCGGTGCGTTCAAGGCGCTCTCCTTTCTCTCAAAGTACCGATGGGTATCTCTTGCTATCCGGTGGAGTGCGGTGGCGCTTGCCGCGGGGGTAGGCATATACAGTTTTCGCGACGCTTTTGTCTATCGCAAGACCGGCAAGGCCGGGGATATCAAGCTGCAACTGCCCAAGGCGATCAAGCTTCGTATCCACAAGGTTATCTCCGGTCAGCTTTCAACCGGCGGTCTGGTCTGGGGGGCCCTTATTACCGGATTCCTGGTTACGCTTCTTGAAGCCGTATGTACCGGGCAGGTGTATCTGCCGACAATCATCCTGATGACCCGTCAGGAAGGCTTGCGCCTGACCGGCTGGCTGTACCTGTTGCTCTACAACTTTCTCTTTGTGCTGCCGCTTCTCATCGTCATGGTGCTGGCGTATTTTGGTCTTAAGTGGGACAAACTGGCGAAGACCACCCAGAAGAACCTTACCGCTATCAAGATAGCGTTTGGTGTCGTACTTGTCGCGCTTGCGGTGTTTTTGGCTTTGGTGGGGTAACGGCATGCACAGACACACTGCCAGGGTAGTTAGCGCAATACTGTTGGCCGCAACCGTGACATTGTCGGGATGCGCAGGAAAAGATCAAGCAGAGGGAGGAATCGAAACACCGTCTGATACAGATGGGTCTGGAAAGATTACTGCCCGAGCTGCGGTTACTTTCGTAGAACTTGGTTCAGTTAACTGCATTCCCTGCCGCATGATGCAGCCGGTAATGAAAGAAATAGAGACTGCCTATGCCGGAAAGGTGAAGGTTGTGTTCATCGATGTGCTAACGGAACGAGGACGACCGTACATGACACATTTTGGCGCGAAAATGATCCCGACACAGGTCTTTCTCGATTCCACGGGAACAGAATTCTCGCGGCACACAGGATTCTTTCCAAAGGATTCCATTGTTGCCTTATTGGCAAGCAACGGCGTGGCGCGGTGAACTCATGTTCTCTTCACCGCCTGAATATCCGCCGACACCACATAATTCTCCGCTCCACTCCCCGGAGCCCAATCCTTGATAAATGATTTGCTCCCATCCTTCGGTGTAACCCGGATATCGCTGAATCCTGCTTTTTGCAGCATCGCAATCACTTCTTCCCGTGTTGACGCTCCGGCAATGCAGCCGGCGTGGAGGGCAAGATCTGTCCGCACATTTTCGGGTATAGGCGCTGATGCGATGACATCCGAGACCGCAAGGCGGCCGCCTGTTTTGAGCACCCGGTACGCTTCGTTGAAGACCCGTTGCTTGTCGGGCGACAGATTTATGACGCAGTTGGAGATAATTACGTCCACCGCGCAATCAGCAACCGGAAGGTTCTCGATTTCACCAAGGCGAATGTCAATGTTGGTATGCTTCGACTCCGCGACATTCTTCCGCGCTTTGGTTACCATCTCTGGCGTCATGTCAACACCGATTACCGATCCACTGTGGCCAACCTGCTTAGCCGCAAGAAAGCAATCGAATCCGCCGCCACACCCGAGATCGAGCACGGTTTCGCCCGGTTTGAGAGACGCGATTGCCTGCGGATTGCCGCATCCCAGGCCCATGTTCGCGCCTTCGGGGGCCGACTCGACATCTTCCCTGGAGTAACCAAGGTCGACACTGGTATTTTCGGCGCTGCGCGTGCTTGCCGGGCTGCAGCAGGATGGGCTGCAGCAACACCCGGAAGACTCGGATGATGCCGCAACCTTGCCATAGTTTTCCCGGACTGCTTGTCTGATTTCATCATCACTTTGATTCATGTAGTCTCTCCCCTTATGATTCAAGTTTATGAAGCGATTCTCCCCTCAACAATTCTGACAGTCCTCTGCGCCATTGCCGCCATATTCGGATCATGCGTGATCATTACCACTGTTGTTCCATTGGCATGTTGCCGTTTGATAATATCCATTACCTCGTTACCCGTATCCGGATCGAGATTACCCGTCGGTTCGTCGGCAAGAATCAGCTGCGGTTTCTTTACCAATGCGCGGGCAAGGGCGACCCGCTGCTGCTGGCCGATACTGAGTTCCGAAGGTACGTGGTCTTTTCGCGAAGAAAGGTCGACCTCGTCGAGAATTGCATCGATGCTCTTTTCATCCGCCACCCCGTTCTTTGCAAGAGATAGTCCCACACTCACATTCTCGAACACGGTCAGGTAGGGAACAAGATTAAAGGACTGGAAAACGAATCCGACACTCGTGCCGCGCCATTTTGAGCGTGTGGTGACATCCCAGGAATAGATGGATTGATCGTTCCAGTGAACGATCCCCTGGTCGGGGTGACTCATGCCGCCCAAGGCGAGAAGCAACGTGCTCTTGCCGCTTCCGCTCGGGCCAACGATACCGACAAACTCACCCTTGTTGATTTCGAGTGAAACACTATCGAGCGCTTTCACGGTCCCGTGTTTGCGCTTGAATATTCTGGATATTTCTGTTGCTTTAAGCATGATACTATTCCTCTTTCATGATCAGTGAGGGGTCTACATTGGTGGCGCTGAACGCGGGAATGCTGCTTGCGATAAAAGCAATCACGGTAGATATCACCACACTGTAAAGCGCATACATCGGAAGCGGCAATACCGGGACACCCGCGATACGCGGGCCGAGAATAACGGCAAGCGCAGATCCGATTATGTATCCAAAGACTCCTCCCGCGAGACCGATAATCAATGCCTTGAGCAGAAAGAGCTTCAGGATCCACGGCGAATTCGCACCCATGGACATATAGATGCCAATTTCCCGGCGACGCTCATACACATTCGCGAACATGTAATTGGCAATGCTGGCGCCGCCGACCACCAGAATGACCACAAGCATGATAATGGATATCCGTTTCATGACCGTATTGGCGCGTATCTGTGTTGTAACGATCTGGCTGATGGTAACAACCTTCGCGTCCGGGAGCAGTTTGTTGATCTGCTGAATGAGTCCCGTGGAAATCGCTGAACAGCAGCCTACGATTTCTATTGAATGAAGCACCGAATCCTTTCCCGCCAGTTTCTGGACCGTGTGAAGGTGGGCAAACATTCGCCCGTCATCAACCGTGCCGGTTATCGGCAATGTTGCTTCGGCCACAAAGCGCTTGCCTAATACCGTCAGGGAGTCACCTTCACTGATACCCAAAGACCTTGAGACATCTGCCCCAACAAGCATTGCATCGGGAGCAAGGTCTTCGATAACCCGCTTGCGCACCTGAACCTTTGCGGCATCGGTTATGCCGGGAATGTTCGCGACGATACCGCAGTTCTGCGGCTTTTCAAAAACGCCCAGGGCACCCTGCCATAGCGCCTTGGATTTGAATTCGTTGCGGGGCAGTATTCCCGTAAGGGTAAATGTCCGCTCCCCGACCTCTACGGGCAGACTGTATTTCGGCGAAAGATTATCGAGGCCCTGAATACCCGAGCTGGTAAGAACCGACACATAGCTTTCGGGAATCTCCGACTGCTGAAAATCCGCGCTGTAATAATCCTGCACAGTGGCGTCTTTGGCAAGAAGCAGAATATTCGCTCCAAGCGCATCGAGTTCTCCGGCCACTGCTTTTTCGGAGTAATGCGTTGTGCTCTGGATAGCCACCATTACGGCAATGCCGAGTGAGACCGCAGCGAGACTCGATATAAGCTGGCTGTTGCGCTGAAACAGCTCTCTGAAAACAAGTCGCTTTATTTTCATGGTTACTTTGCCTCCAGCGTTTTGATTTCCGGATTGCTTTGCATAATTACTCCGTGTCAGTTGGCATTGATGGTCAATGATTCTACAATGGCACCCTCGTCCTTCATCCAGGGAACCAGCGCCACTCTCGGTGCATGCGCTGTTTTAACCTCAACAATATATCGTGCTTCGCTCGACTGTCGTGTTACAAGCACCGGATCCGTCACGGAGAGCGGCGTCATGCTCTGGTTTATTATCCAGGCAAACGGTTCGATTACGGCCCTTTTCAAATCCTTCTGAAGCTGCGCGGCTTCATGGACCGGCGTGGCTTCGGGGAGCGCAACAAGAAAGACTTTGGTAAAATCGGGGTCCCGCAGGCGGGGCAGCAGCTCCCGAACCGACTGCGGCATATTGCTCATGCTTCTGTTCACCTCGCGATGATACGATTCGGCTGCGTCAAGCAACAAAAGAGTATGCCCCGTGGGCGCGGTATCGAGTACCACAAACCCATCTTTCCCCTCGTCAACCTTTTTGGCGAAGGCCCTGAATACGGCGATCTCCTCGGTACACGGTGAGCGCAAATCCTCCTCAAGGAGTTTTTGTCCCTGTTCATCCAGATTGCTTCCGGCGGTACTCATCACTTCATGTTTGTAGGCGTCTACTTCCGCTTGCGGGTCGATACGGCTCACTGAAAGTCGGCTAATCCTGTCGGCGAGTGTTGTGTCCAGATGCGCTGCCGGGTCGGTGGTTGAAAGATGAACGCGATATCCAAGTCGAGCCAGTTCAACCGCGATGGCCGAAGCGATGGTTGTTTTGCCCACGCCCCCTTTTCCCATCGTCATGATAACGCCTTTGCCCTGGGCGGATAATTCTTCAATTAAATCGGACAGATTTTCCGCTGATGTGTCGAATGTTTGAGTATCGACAACAGTACCCACGGATTCACTGCCATTGGCTGAAGTATCAAGCAGAGTGCGTAAGCGATCGATACCTACAAGTCCGAAAGGTTTCAGTGGAACTTCACTGACAGGTATCTGTGAAAGGCCCATGGGCATGACCCTGAGCGCCACGCGGCCTTTTTCTTCCAGCGCCAGTGCAATCGGATCTTGCGAACCGTTTGCCGTGAAAATGCCGTTCAAAACGAGATGCA
>JBEPYC010000336.1:0-4974 GCA_041641555.1 Chitinivibrionales bacterium
ACTGTTGCACTTCGACCGTGCTCAGTACGAACAGGCAGGGAATACTTGCTGGATACGAACGGGCACTGCAACGTGCTCAGTGACCGGACTGGTATAAAACTTGGATTCAGGCATGCCTGTCGTCCTACCGTGGTCGAAATCGACCCAATTCCTCATTTCTCATTTCCCAGCACCTGCTCGTATACCCGGATATAATTGGCTGCCATCGTTTCAACGGAGAACCTGGTTTCGGCGGTGTGCCGGCATGCATTGCGGTCGATTGCCTGGATTTTTTCCACCGCTTCCACCCCTTGATCGACGTTCGCTACCAGAAAACCATCGACTCCATCGGTGATCAGTTCGGGCATACTGCCTTTGCGGTAGGCGATTGTCGGCGTGCCGCATGCCATTGCTTCAACAATGGAAAGACCAAAGGGCTCTTCGAAATTGATCGGGTGCAACAGGGCTGATGCCTTGCGAAGCAGGTTGTCACGGTCGCGAGGACCGACACTTCCGAGAAACTTCACGTTCGTGCCATCGATATGGGGTTTTACCTGGCTCTCGAAATAGTTTTCGTCCTGGATAACGCCGGCCATGAGTAAACGTCGACCCGCTTTTCGTGCAATTTCGATTGCTGTTCCAGGCCCCTTATCCCAGTGAAACCTTCCGAAAAAAAGAAGATAGTCATCAGGGGAGTCGCAGAAAGTGAAATTCTGAAGATCGATACCGTGATACACGGTGGCCTCGTAGGTAAGCTCCGGGGATCGATCGGCATTGCTGATCGATACATAATGAGACGTGGTGTTGTACTTCTTGTATACGGGAAGAATCCTCTTGCTTGAAAAACCATGTATGGTGGTCAAAACCGGGGTGGATACCAATCCCGAATACGAAAGCGGCAGAAAATCGAAATTATTATGTATCAGATGGAAATTTCCTGCTTTTTCGAAACAGTTCGCGATATGTAAGCACTCCCAGACCTTGGGATCGATCGAGGAATCTTCTTCGTACCCACGCGCACATACCGTATCGAGCTTTGCCGATGTTTCCGAGTCACCTGTGGCAAAGAGTGTGACATCGATACCCTGCTTCACGAGAGCTTCGGTCAAGAGGGAAGTCACCCGTTCCCAGGGCCCGTAGTGGTTAGGAGGCGTGCGCCACGCAATCGGCGCGAGCATTGCCAGTTTCATAGTCATTCCATGTACTGATATTGTTTCTGATCGGCTTCGAATGCATGCATCTGAATATTGGATAAAAGCCAGGCGAGTGTCGATTCGGCGCCCTGGTTGTAGTTGGGACCGTCGGGCTGAAGACCATCGCGGCACCCTCCGGTTGTATAATCGTACAGCGGCTGGTTGAGATCGTTCTGTCCCAGAAACCAGTGAAACGCTCGTCGTGCTTCGGATGCATATTTTTCTTCACGGGTCATCTGGTAGGCGAGCAGGCAGGTCTCCACCATTGACTGAGCCTCGATAGGCTGCTGGTCGAAACGCGCTCGCAGTCCATCGCGCGTGAGCCAGTTGTCGTTGCCGATCGGGCAATAGCGGCCATCGTTGGTCTGGATATCTTTGAGCCAGTCCAGAATCTTGAAACCGAGTGCCGACATTTTGTTGTCCTGCATCCACTGTCCCGAAAGTAAGAGCGCCTGGGGTATCTTTGCATTCGCGTAGGTCACCCGGTCTTCAAACCAGGGCCATTCGTCTGTTGCGCACGCTTCGATGTGCTCCAGAAGCCTCCGGGCCAGAAGTTCCCGCACCCGGCGCACTTCGGTATCTCCGGAATATTTGGTTAAGTACGCATGAATTCCCACCAGTGAAAAAGCAAGCGAACGCGGATGGGTGAAACGCTCTACCACTTTGAGACTTCGCTTGAAAAGCATCGTGCTTACAGCAACGCATCCGGGTTCGCTTGCGAATGCGCAACAAACACCAAGACCCCAGATCGCTCGTCCATGACTGTCTTCGGAACCCCGTTGTTCCAGCCACATGCGGTTGTATCCCATGAAATTACGGAAACACCCGTTTTCTTCGTTGTAGGCGTGCATCAAAAAGCTCAAATACCGTCGTTGAAGACCGAGGAGGCAGGTGTCTTGCGATACCACATTCTGAGCCAGAACCGAAACGATCAGTGCCCGGGCATTATCGTCGATACAATAGCCATGATCGAAATCGGGAACACTGAATTTCGCGTGCTGAAGGATGCCCGTGCTGTCGGTAAGGGTGTGCAAATGGTCGAGGGCAAGTTCGGGAAGGCTCGTCTTTTCGCGCTCGAGGGTTGTGGTCTGGAAGGGTGTCCGGGGCTTGCGATGTCGCTCCGACCGGACCTCATCGAAAATGCTCAGGTAATCCCGTGCAACCTGTGCCCAGATCGCATCCCGGGAGAACGTGTAGGCGCGTTTGCGCATGGAGTTGCGTTCGAGATCATTGGCAAGGAGATAACTTATCTGTTCGGCCAGCGCATCGGAGTCATTGAAAGGAACCAGTAAACCCCGGTCTTCTCCTATCATCTCCTGTGCGTACCAGTATGGAGTCGAAACAGTCGCCTTGCCAACTCCCATCGCGTAGGCCAGCGTTCCCGAAACAATCTGTGCTTCGTTGAGATATGGCGTGACGTAAATGTCGGCGGCGCCGAGAAACTCACAGAGTTCACGTATGTCGACAAAACGATTGTGGAATATAATGTTGCGATCGACTCCCAGGTTGCGCGCCAGATTCTGAAGGCTGAGCCGGTACTGTTCTCCCTGGGTTTTTTTGATGTGCGGGTGGGTTGCCCCAAGAACCATATAAACGACATCGGGGTACTTTCGTACAATGTCGGGCAGGGCCCGTATCATGTTTTCGATACCCTTGTTTTGGGAAAGGAGTCCGAAAGTCAGAATAACCCTTCGGCCTTCTACCCCGAACTGGTCCTTATAGAAATTTGAGTCAACAAAGGGCATGTCGGGGATTCCGTGATGTACGAATCGGATTTTCTGCTCGGGGATCGAATAGATATCTATGAGAAAATCGACCGCACGACGAGCCATGACAACGACTCGGTCCGAGAGAGATATGACTTCCTGCAGTGTTTTTTTCTGTTCGGGAGAGGGGGCTTTGAGGACCGTATGAAGAGTGGTTACCACGGGCATCCTTAGACCGCGGAGCAGCTGAAGAATGTTCACCCCGTGTGGTCCCCCGAAAATGCCGTACTCATGCTGCATACATACGACATCGACTTGATTGATATTCAAAAAATCGCTGGCCCTGCGATATTCGACAATATTGTTCTGGTTTATTTCAAACCGAACCTTGCCGGGATAGCGGTATCCCTCGGGACGGTCGTTCATGGCCATGGCCCAACAATTGCCTGTTGGGTTGGCGGTCGAAAGTGAATTCGTCAGGTCTGTCGTGAACGTTGCAATGCCGCAAAGGCGGGGAAGATAGTTGCCGATAATTGCAATATTTTGTAAGCTATTCATGAAAACAGAGACTCCTGCCGTGCACTCTCGCCGCAGCCTTATGTTACATACTGCTTCGGGCGCGAAGAGAAATGCGGGGATACATAAGTATATTTCTTTACGAAAATAGGGGGAACTTTGAAAGATCGTGGCGGCGGCTGGTTCGAACAGTCGAACTGCCACCCTTTGAAAACAAGTCTGTGAGTCTAAATATACATGCGGAGCTTTCATGAAACGAATCAAAGTAGACCGTCTGAAGATCGTACTCAATCCCACCCATTCACGCGTTCTTATTCGACCATTCGTGCCGCATGGTGACCGAGCGGGGAGAATCATTTCCCGGGTGATGGCGCTTTCCGAAGAGCACGTCAAGGAGCTTTTCGGTCAGGTGCTTCGTGACTTTGCGGGACGGCATCACGGGATCCGGCGGATTTTCCTTCGGCATTTCGAAAAAGTAAAAGAATGGATGATCACTGATCATAAAATCTCAGAAGAAAGAAAACTCCTGATAGGCTCTTATTTTACCCAGGAGTATGCCCTGGAATCGGCAGCCCTGTTCAACCCTTCGATCGTTCTCCACCCCGACCAGAAAGGACTCCCTGCGGGGAGTATCAGGTTCATCTGCAGTCTTCGCGCTACGGGTGAGGGGCATATCTCGTCCATCGTTTTCCGTATGGGGGTGATTGATTCGGAAGGCAACGTCGAACTTTCGCCTGCCACTCCTTACGTAACAGAGCCGGCGCGTATTCCCAATCATTTCTACGACAAGCAGATGTTCATACGGAAGCTGTATGAGCTGGACCTCGAAGACGGGATCGCCGAGCGTGTGATGGAAGACCTGAGTTCCTCGTTTACTTTTCAGGACCTCGAACAGAGTATCACTTTCGCATCCAGGCAGATCCGGCGGGACCCGGAGATTAATTCCACTCTGGAGGGAATCCGTTCACTGGCACTGTCCAACTACGAAGTCAGGTTCAGGCCCGATGAACGGCCATCGGAGCGGGTCGTATTTCCTATGTCTCCCACACAGCAGAACGGGATCGAAGACGCGCGGTTTGTGCGGTTTCGGGATGATGACGGCAGCTACACGTATTATGCAACGTACACCGCGTTCGATGGGCATCTGGTGTTGCCGCAGTTGCTGGAGACATCGGATTTTCTGCACTTTCGTTTCAGCACACTCAACGGTCCTGCCGTGCGCAACAAGGGAATGGCTTTGTTTCCACGGAAAATCAACGGATATTATGCGATGCTGTCGCGCCAGGACAATGAAAACATCTTCCTGATGTACTCCGACAATGTTCATTTCTGGTATGTACCCCACGTTATCGTACGTCCTACATTTACTTGGGAATTTGTGCAACTCGGAAACTGCGGATCACCGATCGAAATAGATGAAGGATGGCTGGTTCTGAGCCATGGGGTTGGACCGATGCGCAAGTATTGTATCGGGGCATTTCTGCTGGATAAGAACGATCCCTCGAAGATAATCGGCAGGCTTTCCCAGCCGCTGCTGAAACCAAACGAGAACGAACGTGAAGGGTACGTGCCGAATGTCG
>JBEPYC010000337.1:0-4965 GCA_041641555.1 Chitinivibrionales bacterium
ACAATACCGACACCCAGAAGATCCTTCGGCTGCATATCTTTCACCTGATGCAGACTGCATCGATGAACATTATTGACCGCGATGTCAGCATCCCCTCGCGAGGCATTCATGGAGAAGCCTATCGGGGTCACATTATGTGGGATGAGCTTTTCATTCTTCCTTTTCTGACGCTTCACTTTCCGGTGCTTACTCGTGAAGTTTTAATGTACAGGTATCGGCGGCTGGGCAAGGCCCGCCGGGCAGCAAAGAAATCAGGTTATCGCGGAGCGATGTATCCCTGGCAAAGCGGGAGTGATGGCAGGGAGGAAAGCCAGGACATCCACCTCAATCCAATGTCGGGGAGGTGGGTGCCGGACAACACGCATCTGCAGCGGCATGTCAATGCGGCGATTGTCTATTCTGTCTGGCAGTACTACCTGGCAAGTGATGATAGAGAATTCTTGCATTTTTTCGGCGCCGAAATGGTGCTTGAAGTAGCACGGTTCTGGTGCTCTCTGGCAACCTATAACCCGGACCGGGACAAGTACGAGATACACAATGTGGTTGGGCCGGATGAATACCACACCGGATATCCCGATTCCGATCAGCCCGGGCTGAACAACAATGCCTATACAAATGTTATGGCTTCGTGGGTGTTGCAGCGTGCCGGGGAAGTCCTGAACGTGCTGCACCAAGAACGGCGCGAAGAACTGATGCGCGATTTGTCTATCGAGGAAGATGAAATCGATCAGTGGCATGAGATAGCACACAAGCTGTATGTACCGTTTCTGGACAATCGGGTTATCAGCCAGTTCGAAGGGTATGGCGAGCTTGAAGAACTCGATTGGGGAGAATACCGGCGGAAGCATGGCGAGATGATGCGTCTTGACAGAATCCTGGAAGCGGAGTCCGATGATGTCCTTCGGTACAAAGCCGGCAAACAGGCCGATGTGCTGATGTTATTCTATCTGTTTTCCGGTCGGGAACTCAGCGAACAGTTCAGATCGATGGGATATGAGTTCAGTATCGATGATATCCCCCGGAATATCAGTTACTATCAGCACCGGACTTCTCACGGATCTACCCTCAGCAGTCTGGTGTTCTCTTGGGTATTGTCCAGAGCCGATCGTCCGAAATCATGGGAGACCTTTAGAAAGGCGCTGCTCAGCGATGTAGAGGATGTACAGGGGGGGACGACATCGGAGGGTATTCACCTGGGAGCGATGGCCGGAACGGTCGATATGATGCAGAGGTGCTATATCGGGCTGGAGATCCGCAAAGATGTTCTCTGGTTCAATCCCGCGTTACCTGAAACACTCGAAGGTTTGGAGCTGCGTATTCGCTTCCGAGGGCAATGGCTGCAGCTCTCGGTAGATCACTCCGAGCTGTCCCTGAGGCTTATGGAAAACAGTGGAGGATGCATTAAAGTCGGTGTTCGTGATAAAACGTTTGACATGGTACCAGGCGAGGAACAAAGTATTTCACTTATCGTGTAGCTCACCCGATCAAAGGAGGATTCTATGGCGATGACTGGATTGGACACACTGGATACGTCGGTACAGAAAAGCGAAGTATGGGTAAAGGAGATTATGGGGAAACTGGGTTGGGAAAATCGACACCGCGCGTACTCGGCGTTGCGCTCGGTCCTGATAGTGCTGCGTGACAACCTCACCGTCGAGGAATCGGCGGACCTCAGTGCGCAGCTCCCCATGGTCATTCGAGGTCTCTATTATGATCGCTGGCAACCATCTCAGGTCCCTGCCAGAATTCGCGACAAGGAAGAATTCCTTTCTCGGGTAGCGGATGAACTCAATGACCCAGGAGTAGATTCCGAGAAAGTGGTTCGCTCAGTATTCGATGTTCTCAAAGATAAGATTACTCAGGGTGAGATTGACGATGTCAGGGGAATGATGCCGCATGAGCTCAAAGACCTCTGGCAGTAGTCGATAGTGGCTATCAGATTTCATAAAAGCGCCTCGGAATGGGGCGTTTTTTTGTCGACCACTGCTGCAGGAGCGCTGGGGCACCTTCCTCCGATTATCCCCCAGGCTCAAATCCCAGAGAGACGGAGCAATGATTCCGGTCCTGCTTAGCAGCAGGAATCTTCGGAGTACAGGTGTTCGTGCCTTCTTCCCGCCTTTGGACTCTACGCTGTAGGTCTCACCTGGTTTTTCCCCGGCAACTAACCTCTGAACGGAAAAAGCTTCTACCCGGTAGGCAAAAAAAGCCTACCTCTTATCGGCAAAACGTTCCGAAACTTTAGAGAAAACTTCAAGAGTTTTTCCCATGCCCGCAGAGGTCTTCTCCTAATTCCTTCAAGATCAATAGCTTAGGATTTTAGTTCCATTGCACGCACATCGGAGGTTATCCATCCGTATGATTGGCATCGGGATTGCGGAGAGCTGCTTTTGTCCTGGTGTATTTCCCATTTTCGTCGCGGAGTTACTACGCATGAGCCTACTCGGACGCCTGGTAGTTGGCAAGACTAACGTGCCGACCCTGATGAAAACCCTTGATGCAAGCATGCTCCGGGCTCGTGTGCTTGCGAACAATATTGCTAATGTCAACACACCCGGTTATCAGCGGGTGGATGTTTCATTTGAAGAGGAGCTTCGGGGGGCTTTGGACAAAGGACGTCTTCGGGGGGCGAGCACAAATCGGGGACACATGGCTCTGGGAAGAAAAGACGTTTCCAAAGTGCAGGCGCGAGTCGACCGGCCCATCGATCCGTCTCAGCCAAGTGGGGTTAACAATGTCGATATCGATACCGAAATGGCCAAGCTCGCCGAGAATCAGATTGTCTACAATTACGCTATAAAATTCTCCAAGGGTGTCTATAGCAAGCTCAATGCAGCCATACAGGCCAAGAGCGTGCAAGGGTAAATGATGCCTCATCGCAGACGTGGTTTTTCGGAGTTGGTACAGGTCGAAGGAGACTGATATGGATGGTCTTTTCAGTGCATTGCGAATCAGTGCTTCGGGGCTCCGGGCACAACGAATTCGACAGAACTGCATTTCATCGAATCTGGCGAATGTGGAGACTACGCGCACGGACGAAGGTGGTCCCTATCGCCGTCAGTTTGCCGTTTTCATGGCAGATTCGGATAACAAGGATTTGGCCCTGGTCAATGAAAAGCCGGGTCTCGGTGGGCGTTCTACCAACAAAGGGCATGTGGCAATACCTCCTCGGAATTTTCCGCGCGACGAACGCTTCTTTGGTAACGGCGTCCAGGTAACAGAGATTCGGGAAGATTCGCGAGCGCCCCGGATGGCATACGATCCGGCCCATCCGGATTCGGATGAAAATGGTTATGTCGCTATGCCCAATGTGAATGTTGTGGAAGAAATGGCCGACATGATCGCAGCGACCAGAGCGTACGAGGCCAACGTGACGGCATTCAATGCAACCAAGGCGATGCTCCAGCAGGCACTTCAGATGTAGCAATTACGTGGAAAAGAATGGATAATATATGAATGTAGGATCTGTAGGGAATCAGCAAGCGTGGGCCGAATTTATCCGTGCCACCAAAAACGCCCAAATGCGCAATCCATCGCTGCTCCAACGGACCAATCCGGCACGTCAGGTGAAATCCCCCGAAAAAACTCTTCAGGCGCGTTTCGCCGCACCGGCTCGATTCGAGGCTCCTGGCATCTCCAACTCAACTTATGCCGAGAATCAGCCGAAAACATATAAGAGAGTGTTAGGCAACCATTTCGATGGGTACGCGTGAGCGTTCCTTTTCCTGTGGGAGGAAATATGGCGCTGAATCAGATCAATCCGATTGGGCCGTTTGAGTCGGGAAGCGGCGTGAAGAAGACCCAGGGGGCACAATCTCGCAAAGATGTGTCTTCGTTCAAAGATACCCTTACGGGTTTCATGAAAGACGTCAACGATGCCCAGAATAAGGCTGATAAGTCAATCGAGCGACTTGCTGCCGGTGAAATCAACGATGTCCACCAGGTGATGAACGCTGCACAGGAGGCCAAAGTGGCGTTCAATATGATGATGGAAGTCAGGAACAAGGTCATGGATGCGTACCAGGAAGTGATGCGGATACGCATCTGATTTCTGGTGTGATGATGACACGGGGAAGGTCATCCAAGGAGTAACGAATGTCCGAATTTTTCAAGCAGCTGATCGCGCAACTCTCGGCAATTTGGCAGAAACTATCGGTCCAACAGAAGGTTATTACCACGGCTCTGGTTGCGTTTGCAATATTCGGGCTGGTAGGGCTTTTAATATTTACTCGTGGAACTTCGCCGGTTTCGGGAACTACCACCTTGTATTCGGATCTTGAATTGTCCGAGGCCTCGGTAATCACCGAAAAACTCGCCGAAAGCAATATCAAGTACGAGCTGCTCAACGACGGCAGGACCGTGGCTGTACAAAAAAAGCAGCTTTACGAAGCCAGAATGCTCCTTGCCCGCGAGGGACTGCCCAGGTCACGGGGAATCGGGTATGAGTTGTTCGACAAAACAAACCTGGCCACAACTGATTTCGTCCAGAAACTCAATGCCCGCCGTGCACTTGAGGGCGAACTCCAGCGAACCATCGAGGGACTTGAGGCAGTCAAAAGCTCCCGGGTCCATCTCTCTATTCCCGAACCGACCATTTTCCTGGACCAGAAAGAGGATCCGAAGGCATCAGTGGTGCTTCGCCTCGTACCCGGAGGCGATGTCAGTGGCGATCAGATCAAGGGGATCACGCATCTGGTTTCTTCGAGTGTCGAAGGGCTGAAAGCAAACAATATTTCGGTTGTGGATTATGGTGGAAGGCTGCTTTCGAGTCCGTTTACCGACAATAAAGCGGCAATGCTCAGCTCGCAGAATCTGGAAATGCAACATAAAGTAGAGAAATACCTGGAGGGTAATGCGGTACACATGCTCAGGGGGGTTCTGGGTCCCAACAAATCCCGCGTAAAGGTCAATGTCGATCTGGACTTTGACCGCATCGAGCGGAACATCGAACTGTATAACCCTGAAACC
>JBEPYC010000338.1:0-3984 GCA_041641555.1 Chitinivibrionales bacterium
CATCAGGCGGGCTTCATCGGAAGCAAGCTTGATCGTCAGTTTTCCGCCCTTGGGTAAAGGGACTCCCTTTGGCAAGGGGCCGTGGCGCCGCAGCTCATCGAGCACACGCGAAGTTTGCCGGGCATTTCTGCCGATCTCGCTCAATTCCTTCTTAAACCGATCTATGTCTTCAATAACTGTAATGGGTATAATAACGTTATTTTCGCCAAATCCGAACAGGGCTTGGGAATCATACAGAAGCACGGTTGTATCCAGTACGTAATTTTTCATCAGTATCCCGGTGTTTCCTTTCCTCGTGATGCTCGCATTCTTTCCCTTAGGAGTACGATTTACCATGGCTGATCGATTAAACGCTTACCTCCGGGCTATTTTCGGAACGAGTCCTCCCGTCACCCGGCATCCTTCATGACGAAGAAGGTCGCATTTCAGCGAAACCCCTCTGCCATGCTGCTGCCCCATGAATCCGCCGACTTTTCCGTCACTGCGGACCACGCGATGACAGGGTACGAATACAGGGAACGGATTGTTTCGCATCACCGATGCTGCTGCACGTGTCGCTCGAGGAAATCCTGCCTTCGCAGCCAATCCTGCATAGCTTTCGACATTTCCAAACGGAATCGAAGAGGCTGTTCCCAATACCGCTCTCTGAAAATCAGTCAGGTTGGATTCATCCCGTTTCAGTCGACACACATCCTGCGTTCCACGATCAAGAAGCTGGAGCAGCGCCTGTGCCACAGGATGAGCCACTTCGGGTGAAGCAACGGCATTCGATGCACCGTTCAGCTTGCTGCTGACAATGATCCATTCTCCTGCCGCTTCAGGATATGTGGAGATTTCGATTGAAACTACCGGATGTAGCACGATGACTTTCTGAAGCATAGGGGGAAAATAGCTTCAGTCTGCGACCAGATGACAATATGCCGCCGGAGAGTACGCCGTACTGACCATCAGCTGGACCACTCAGATCCCCTGCTTTGAGGTGCAGTTTACTTCATGTCCGATGCACCGAAAACCCTTTTAAGCCTCTCGGGTGGGAATTTTTGCTCCCGCTTGTAGGTATAGATACCATTGCGTTCCTGCTCGACATCGGTCAACTGAGTCCAGCACCATCCTGCAATCCTCTCGGCTCCATTGACGGTACGTACAAGTATTTCCATACGCTCGAGGCATTCCTCAATGCTTTGGGGGTCATCGCCATAGCCCCAGTCGCGGCTCTGAATCGTGCTCCGGTCTTCTTCTCGGATCCACTTAGTGCCACCGAATTCATCGACATAATACGGCTGACCTTCGTAAGACGGCTCGATATCGGCGTGCTGACGGTACATCTCAGGAGAATCGATCAGATGGCGTTTCAGGTCTTCTGCCTTCTGGCTATAGATATGAACACTCCATATGTCCGTTTTCACATGTACATACCCGCTGGTGTCGTGAACGGGGCGGCTGGGATCAAGAGCGCGGGTCTGGAAATAGGTGTCAAGAAGAAAACGGTCATGGGCTTGTTTCCCGCTTTGCTTTCTCTGGTGCATCGTTTCATTCAGCGGCGTCCAGGTGATAATCGAAGGATGGTTGATATCCCGGAGAACAATCTCTCGCCACTCGTTGGCGAAACCTCTGCAGGCTTCCTGGTTACCAAAATCAAGACCCCAGCTTGGAAATTCGCCCCATGTCAGGTAACCAAGTTTATCGGCCCAGTAATGAAAACGCTCTTCGAACACCTTCTGATGCAGACGCGCACCGTTGAAACCTGCCTCCATGGAAAGCTCGATATCTCTGCGCAAAGCCGCGTCCGATGGTGCCGTCCAGATGCCGTCGGGATAGTATCCCTGGTCGAGCACCTGACGAAGGTACAGGGGCCGGCCGTTAAGGAAGAGTCGATTGCCTCGAACAGCAACGGTTCGAAACGCTGTGTAGCTCTCCACCACCTCTTGTATTTCACCGTCGGCGTTCAAAACAGTGAGCTGCACGGAGTAGAGGTTTGGATTTTCCGGACACCACAGCTCCGGATTCTCGACCTGCCAGACAAGAGGCCTGCCCGTTGCACCAGGATGCTCGGCATGCGCAACCCTGGTTCCATCGGGAGCCCACATGTCCACTTTGAGAACAAGATCTGCATTTGCACCGGCAAACCATGGTGTCATCACAACACGGCCTGTGGTAATGTCATTGGTGAAGCTGACCCGCTCAAGGTAGCTATGACCCACCGATTCTAACCAGACGGTCTGCCAGATACCAGTGACACGGGTATATCGACACTGATAGGACTCAAACCGCGGCGACTGCTTCCCCACCCCTTGCACACCGCTTCGAAGGCGGTCGACTACCCGGACAACCAAATGATGGGAGCTCCCCGACTGTACAAAACGGGTGATATCAAAACTGAAGGAAGAGCTCCCACCGTAGTGCACTCCAACCGATGCGCCATCCACGTAGGCTTCACACTCCCAATCGACTGCACCAAAATGAAGCAGGACGCGGGTGCCGGCCCACTCCTGAGGGATCGTAATTTCCCGGTGGTACCACATGCATTCAATAAAATCTTTGTATCCAACACCGGAAAGTTCACTTTCCGGGCAGAACGGCACGTGAATCGTTTGATCAAATCCGGTACTCGAAGCCACACCCCGTTCTATCCCAGAGCGCTGGTTATCGAATTCGAATGTCCAGGTACCATTGAGGTTGAGCCAGTTTTTACGGCGAAAATGAGGCCGTGGATGTTCAGGACGTGGAATCATGGGAGCCATCAAAGCATTCCAAAGGTTCAGGTGGAACACGGCTCAATGAATAATGAGCCACATTTCGACTGTTTATGATTGGTGTGGACACAGTGTTTTGCACGGAGAAAAGGGGTATAAGCCCATTTTTCTTCGTGCATGTAGCGTCCTTGTACTGCGTGATCCATGCATTTATAATATACAGAACTATACCGGACACCAGAATGGATCAACACTTCGAATGCTTAAACATTTGTTTTGATTCGTTTCCTCAATATAGCACCTCAATATTCGAATCAGGTCTTCTTCGGCTCTTTTCGATGTCGGTTGCTGGAAACCTGTTGGACCTTTGTTCTATATTTGCTGTATGACTGAATGGAAAGAACCATACGACTCGCCAGAAGGAATCAGTGTACCAAAAGCGGGTTTTGATGTCCAGCATTCCGCAGATCATACGATCGATCGGCCACACGGGTTCCATAAAGATTACATATTCATCTGTTTTCACACTTCTATCACGATATACGATCCTCACACTGATGCAATTCGCAGTCTCGATCCAGGAGCCTGCATATTCTATAGCCCCGGCGTACGCCAATGGTACCGAGCAGCCAAAGAACATTACCGCCATAGTTGGTTCCATGCGATCGGTCATTCGGTGCCGAAAACCGCCGACCGATACCGCATTTCCCTGGACAGAGTCGTCTACCCACACTCGACTGCAGATATTACACGGGCGATTCATAGAATGGCTCTGGAATTGAACCGTCAGCCTTCTTTCTGGAAAGAAAGCATTCAAATAGCCTTTGAGGAATGCCTGATGAAGCTCGCGCGCGGGCTTAGCGAAAAGCCCTTCCCAAGGAAAAACTCTGAACCCTACAAACGACTCCTGAACATCCGCGAAGAGCTTCGGAGTGGATCAGAAACCACTTCGGTTACAGAAATGGCCCGGAAGGCATGCCTGAGCCGCACTCGATTCTCCGTCCTGTATCGAGAGTTTTTCGGCATAAGTCCCATGCAGGACATACTCGACACAAAAATCGAAAGAGCAGCCTGGCTTCTGAGTCAAGGGCAGCTCTCGGTCAAACAGGTATGTGCCGAAATCGGGTACGATGATCCGGCCTATTTCAGCAGACTGTTCAAGAAAAGAATCGGGGTGGCACCATCGCGATACCGGTATTCCTGAAGGATAGCACAACCCGCACGATGTTGCGGCCGCCCACAGGCCGCGAGAGTCAGCTGAACACCTATGCTTGCCGGAACCAAAACACAA
>JBEPYC010000338.1:3994-4920 GCA_041641555.1 Chitinivibrionales bacterium
ATAACCAAGGCTTTCCTTTTGTTAGAAGCTTACCTTTCACGTAATGCTACCGGGAAAATGCGTAAATCTCGGCGATTTCCGTATTAGACAGATTCTCTTTATAGACTCTTACTTCATCGATATTACCCCGAAAATTACGCCCTGGCATAATATCGCTCGAACCCGCCGGACGAAATCCGACATACAATGGCACATTTGTACGAGGAGAGAAAGGTTCGAATTCAGCCTCGGCGACAACCTGCGCATTCACCAATACCCTGGCGCTCGTGCTGTCAAATGCCAATGCGATATGGGTCCACTGACCACCACAAGGGATATGGTTGCTTCTGCTGTATACGTTATGCGTATCTTCATTAGAATGATTTCGCAAATTAGCTTGAATTGCACCGGGACTCGATCTTCCCCATCCATACGAGTTGATCCACAAATGAAGCCCAGCGTTTCCTGTTGAATCGGAAAACTCGAAAACGGGCTGAGGTGTAACACTATCATTAGGCTGAACCCAGCACATCATGGTCGCGCTCGGCGTCCTGGATGGGAAAAGAGAATCAATGACCACGTACCCAGGATTCTGATCATATGCAAGCGCGCTACCCGAAACCCCTTGCGGAACCCATGTCAATTCACCAAAGCTTCTGGCATCAATGCCGGAATATCCAAAGTTCTCCAAATTTCCATCGAAAGGATAGTAAGCAAACCCGTCCATTGTGGGGGAACTGCCGCCTTCATCGATAATAACGCTGATCAGGGCACTACCTTCCAGGCGAGAAGCCAGAATTCTTACATTGACGATGCTATCGGGGATTATATCGACAAAGGCGGAGCCATAGTATTGCAGCTGCTCGACCGAATCGTAGACAAGGACCTCAAAGAGTCTCGAACTGCCTGCAGGAATACCGGAAACGACACCAGCGATTGACTCTTCG
>JBEPYC010000339.1:0-4911 GCA_041641555.1 Chitinivibrionales bacterium
TCGGTCGAGTTTTTCGGCGATTCTCCGCAGGTTCTCAAGGGACTCGGGCCACTTCTGGAAGTGGGACTGGGGTACATGCAGCTTGGACAACCCGTCCCGACACTCAGTGGCGGAGAAGCCCAGCGGCTCAAACTCGCCGGACATCTCGCGGCGACTTCGGATCAGGGTTCCAAGCGATCTTCGGGTAACCAGGACAAGCATATCCTGTTTCTGTTCGATGAGCCTACAACGGGACTGCACTTCGCCGATATTGCCGTCTTACTCAAGGCTCTTCGGCACCTGATCGAGCGCGGTCACTCGGTGGTGGTTATCGAGCATAACCTCGATGTCATCAAGGCTTCGGACTGGATTATCGACCTTGGACCCGAGGGAGGCCAGGAGGGCGGGGAACTCGTATTCACAGGAACCCCTTCTCAAGTTGTCTACTGCGTCGAAAGCCACACCGGACAGGCATTGCAACAACTCAATAATATGCCCACTTCGGTCTCTACCTCCAGGCCACGGAAAGCTCGCAATGAAATACTGGTGCGCCATGCCCGTGAGCACAATCTTCAGAATATCGATGTCAAGCTACCGCGTAACAAATTCACCGTGGTTACCGGTATCAGCGGAAGTGGAAAAAGCACCCTGGCCTTCGACATTCTGTTTGCCGAAGGTCAGCGGCGGTACCTGGAATCGCTCAACGCGTATGCCCGACAGTTTGTCCAGCCGTCTTCCCGGCCCGATGTCGATGCCATGTCGGGTATTCCGCCAACCGTCTCGATCGAACAGCGGGTCAGCCGCGGCGGACGAAAAAGCACCGTAGCGACGGTCACCGAAATCTACCATTTTCTTCGGCTACTGTTCGTTAAACTCGGTACACAGCATTGCCCGGATTGCGATGTGCCTATCGAAGAGCAGTCGGTTGATTCGATCGTTGCCCGGATCCTGTCTGAGTACCGTGGAAAAACGATCGGATTTCTGGCACCCCTTGTCGTGTCGCGAAAAGGGTACTATACCGATCTTGCCACCTGGGCGGCCAAAAATGGTTTCGAGCACCTTCGGGTCGACGGCACCCTGTTGCCGACAAACAACTGGCCCCGGCTCGACCGCTTCAAAGAGCACTCGATAGAGCTTCCGGTAGCACAGATAAAAATACGGCCCGAAAATGAGCGAGCCATACGTGATGCGCTCAAGAAGGCCCTTGCGCACGGCAAAGGACTGGCTTCGGTGGTCCCCATGCATTCGAAAAAAGCGGGTAGCAGTGCCGAAGATTGGGAAGGGGATGGGACTCTCTTTTCCACCAAGCGTTCGTGTCCATCGTGTGGCCGAAGTTTCCCTGAGCTTGATCCACGGCTCTTCTCGTTCAACTCCAAACACGGCTGGTGCCCGAAATGTTTCGGCACCGGCATGCTTCTTCAGGGGTTCGATGAAGAACAGACCGGCGAAGAAATCTGGTGGAACGAATGGTGGGATGGCAGCGAAAAGGTCTGTCCCACCTGCGATGGAAAGCGGCTTCGGCCCGAAGCCCTGGCAGTGCTCTTCCGCGGACAGTCAATTTCCGACATGGCGGCACTCCCGGTCACTCGGGCCGAAGGGGTGTTTGGGTCACTGACATTTACCGAGAGCGAAGCAGTCATTGCCCGGGATATCGTTTCAGAGCTTCTCTCCCGGCTGTCATTTCTCAAAGAGGTCGGTTTATCGTACCTGTCGCTCGACCGTGGCGCACCCACACTCAGCGGCGGCGAAGCGCAACGAATCCGGCTGGCCTCTCAACTCGGATCCAACCTTCGAGGAGTCTGCTACATTCTCGATGAGCCTACCATCGGTCTTCACACCCGCGATAACCACATGCTCTTGTCGGCTCTGCGGTCGCTCAACGACAAAGGCAATACTGTAATCGTAGTTGAGCACGACGAAGACACCATTCGGCAGGCGGACTACGTGCTTGACCTGGGGCCCGGGGCGGGAGTCAACGGAGGGCATCTGGTGGGGGCCGGAAGTGTGACATCGATTCAGCGGGCAAAGGACTCCCTGACGGGCATGTTCCTGAAAGCGCCACTCAAGCACCCTTTGGGCGGGCTGCATCGCGCTCCGATCGGTGCGCGATTGACGGGGCCGGCTCTCGAGGTGGTAGGCGCAAAACTTCACAACCTGAAAAACATCCGAGCCAAATTCCCGCTAC
Source organism: Chitinivibrionales bacterium (assembly GCA_041641555.1). GTDB lineage: Bacteria > Fibrobacterota > Chitinivibrionia > Chitinivibrionales > WJKA01 > JBEPYC01. The sequence goes on from JBEPYC010000339.1 coordinate 2,165, forward strand.
AGCGTCTGGTATGCGTCACCGGCGTCAGTGGCAGCGGCAAGAGTACGCTGGTGCGATCAATTCTCCACGAAAATCTCGAGCCACGGATGGAATCAAAGCGCTCACGCAAATATTCCGGCGCCTACTTTGGGTGCCGCGGGATAAATGGGGTCGAGCATATCGACCGGGTTCTCGAAGTCGACCAGACGCCGATCGGGCGAACACCGCGCTCCTGTCCGGCAACGTATGTCAAAATCTGGGATGAGATACGCAAGCTCTTCGCCCAAAGCCCGGAGGCTCAGATTCGAGGATATACTCCGAGCAGGTTTTCATTTAATGTCAAGGGCGGACGGTGCGAGGAATGCCAGGGCCAGGGAGTAAAAAAGATAGAGATGAGCTTTCTTCCCAATGTCATTGTGCCCTGCGAAACCTGCGGAGGAGACAGATTCTCTAAAGAAACACTGGAAGTCACTTTTCGGGAGAAGAATATCGCCCAAGTGCTTCAGATGGATATCGATCAGGCGGTGATTCTTTTCGCGTTTCACCGAAAAATCAGCCACACACTGAAACTTCTTCAGGATGTCGGCCTTGGATATCTCACCCTTGGTCAACAGAGCCCCACGCTCAGTGGCGGCGAAGCCCAGCGGATAAAACTCGTCACCGAACTCACCAAGGCGACCCCGCAAACGCCCGACACAATCACCCGAGGCAATGGGAAGAGCGTACGTAAAGGGAAGCACACGTTGTATGTTCTCGATGAGCCCACGATCGGGCTTCATATGGCCGATGTCGAAAAGCTGATCCGTGTGCTGCATCGTCTGGTCGATGCCGGCAATACGGTAGTGGTAATCGAGCACAATCTCGATGTCGTCGCCGAAGCCGACTGGATTATCGACCTGGGCCCGGAGGGTGGAGACGAAGGCGGACGGATCGTTGCGAAAGGCCGCCCTCAGGATGTCGTTGCCGATGGAAACGGTTCAGGAGTATCGCATACCGGACGATTTCTCAAGGCGTTTCTCGAGGAGCGAGGCAGCTTGAAGGGCACTTAACAGGGTCTACTACGGAATTGCCGTCGACCTTTGGTTTTCCATTTTTCCACATTTTCACCAACACGCAGAATAGGTCCGGACCTATCATAAGATCCACACAGATTCTTCCTGCATCAAGCTATTTTCTGGATTCCAGAAGAAATGATTCAGAGGATTGCTGATTGTTGGAATTGGAGGCTATCTTGGATTATCAACTGCATCATCTTCACGGTTCCTGCCTCTGCGGAGCCCTCAAGTACAGGTCTTCCGGCCCGATGTTTTTCACCGCGGTATGCCATTGTGTGGCCTGCCAGAAATCCACAGGAACATCGTTTTCGGTGGTTGTTGGTGTAAGGCGGGATGACTTAAAGGTGACCGAGGGCTCTCCTACGGTATACCAGGACACTGGAGACAGCGGCGAAACTACAAATCGCTATTTCTGCTCCCGGTGCGGCTCGACCATCTTTGCCGAAATGGAGTCCAAACCGGGTCTTGCCTGCATTAAGGCCGGGACGCTCGACAGTTCAATCGACCTCCGACCTCAGATGCATGTCTACTGGCGGGATCATCATGAGTGGCTCAGTACACTGGACCATCTCCCCGCACATGAAACAATTTTTCAGAAATGATCATTTGCAGCTCTTGGCTCGACGTTTCAATTTTACCAAGGCATATCAATGAAACAGACAATTTACCAGATCGACGCCTTTACCGACCAGATTTTCTCCGGAAACCCGGCGGCGGTATGCCCATTGGAACATGGTTGGCTCGATGACTCTCTTATGCAGAGCATTGCCACCGAAAACAACCTTTCTGAGACGGCTTTTTTTCTGCGTGCCAGCGATACCTTTCATATCCGATGGTTCAGTCCTGTTTCCGAAGTCGATCTGTGCGGTCATGCCACCCTTGCTTCCGCGCACGTGCTTTTCGAGCACATGGATTATCAGGATGAAACCGTTTCGTTTTCTTCGCGAAGCGGCCCGCTGACAGTCAAGCGCCGGGGTGATCGTCTGGCTATGAATCTCCCCACGGATAAGCCGCACCAGGTCGAACTCTCCGATGAACTCATTCGGTGTATTGACCGGAAGCCACTCGAAGCAATGCGCGGCAAAACCGACATCATGCTCGTTATGGAATCCGATCAGGCGGTCTTGGAGGCATGTCCCTCGGTGGAGGCGATCAGGAACATCGATGCGCGCGGGGTAATGGTTACGGCTCAGGGAGAATCGTCGGATTTTGTTTCCCGGTTTTTTGCCCCCCGGCATGGAATCAACGAAGACCCGGTTACCGGGTCGGCTCATACGACACTGGTGCCGTACTGGAGCCAAAAACTGGGTAAGCCTTCTCTTATCGCACAACAAATCTCGAAACGGGGCGGCACACTCTGGTGCAGGGACTTGGGAGAACGAGTCGAAATTGCCGGACAATCCCGAACCTATCTCATCGGCGACATGTACTTGCAGTAGGCTTGAAGCCTCCAGTTCGAAAACATCCCCGGAGCTGTCGGGAAGCAGCTCAGTCCAATGAGGGCTATCTGGATTGCTAAAGGACGAAGGAGCATTACCGACGTTTTCGGCGCCTGATGCCAAGGACACCAAGAGTATGCCCAATGGGGCACAACACGGCAATGGGAGCATCTGTCCCCCTTGTGGCTCCGATTTCAAAAGACTACTTTCTATCTTCAGGTTCTTTCGGAATAAGGGAAGCACAAAATGAATCCTTTCAGATACCTTTTTGGCT
>JBEPYC010000340.1:0-4858 GCA_041641555.1 Chitinivibrionales bacterium
GCCACTTGCCCCCGAGCCAGAATCATGTTGTCTTGGGCAATGAGATGCTGGAACTTTGCGTAGGTATCTCCAAATATAAGCAGTTCCACCTTCCCATCGAAATCCTCGAGCACAACAAATGCCATTTGTTGTCCGTTTTTCTGTACATGCGTCCGAACCGAGGTGATAAGCCCTCCGACGGTAACGTTTTCGCCATCCTTTACCCTGGATAGCGATTCGATGTTCAGTGGCAGGGTGGCAAACCCACTGACTTCATCTTTGAAATGATCCAGAGGATGACCGCTGACATAGAAATTGAGGATTTCTTTTTCCCGGGCAAGAAGTTCATTGTAAGGCCACGGGGGCACCTGGGGGAGTTCCGGCTCGGGAATGCTGACTTCGGGAGTAGCACCACCCGCAGGAGCAGTCATGGCTTCGAATAGATTCGTCTGTCCCGAAAGACGCTCTTTTTGAAACGACGACCCGTACTCCAGAGCCTGATCGATTGCCGCGTATGTCTGGGCTCGTGTTCCCTTCAGGGAATCCATCGCACCGGCAAAGATCAGGGACTCCAGAGCCTTTTTGGTAACATGCCGTAGATCCACAGATTTGCACAGCTCAAAAATTGAACTGAACGTGCCCTTCTCGGCTCGGCACTGCAGAATGGCTTCGGCTGCTTTCCCGACATTTTTAATCGCCATCAGACCCAGTCGTATATTGCTCCCTTCGACACTGCAGGCGATTTCGCTTGCGTTGATGTCGGGCGGAAGGATTTTGATGCCCATTCGATCGGCTTCGTTTTTCATCACCAGAAACTGGTCCTGGTTCCCAAGCCACGAAGTCAGGTTGGCGGTCATGTATTGCAGCGGATAATGAGCTTTGAGATACGCCGCCTGGTACGAAACGTGTGCATATACGGTCGCATGGGCCTTGTTGAACCCGTAGGAGGCGAATTTCGCCATCAGGTCGTAGACGTCTTTCGCGACTTTCGGCTCGATACCCTTTTCCTTGGCGCCCTCGACGAATCTTTTCCCCATCTCCTCCATTTTATCAATCTGCTTCTTACCCATTGCTTTCCGGAGAATGTCGGCCTGTCCGAGACTGAAACCACCCAGGTCCCGAGCAATACGCATCACCTGCTCCTGATACACGATGACCCCGTAGGTCACATCGAGAATATCGGCCAGGAGAGGATGGAGGTATTCGACCTTTTCTTTCCCGTGTTTCCGATGAATAAAGCTGTCGATATTGTCCATGGGTCCGGGACGATACAGTGCGGCCATAGCGATAATGTCTTCAACGCGGGTCGGCTTGAGCTTGCGGAGATAGTCCTGCATGCCACTTGACTCGAACTGAAACACCCCGGTGGTCTCTCCCTTTCCGAATAACCTGTAAGTATCAGGGTCGCCATCGGATAAGTTCCACAGGTCGATATCGACATCGTGATCCTTCTTGATCAACCTGAGTGATTCCTGGAGAACAGTGAGAGTCCGGAGTCCCAGAAAGTCCATCTTGACCAGGCCGGCTTTTTCCACAAAGTTCATGTCGAACTGTGTCATAACCGATTCTGAATTCGGTTGTTTGAATAGCGGTGCCCAGCTCACGACTTCACCCGGCGCAATGATCACTCCTCCTGCATGCATCCCCGCCTGACGAGCCAGTCCTTCCAGGTTCTTCGCGTGACGGAAAAGTTCCTTGTACTGAGGGTTATTCTCGATCGTGCGAGCCAGCTCACCGTTTGCCGTGATCGATTTCTCGAGATTCTTCTCAGTCACCAGATTGGCCAGTTTCTGGGCTTCCGCCGGAGGAATGCCCATGGCACGGGCAACATCCTTGACAACCATCTTCGCTTTCATCCGCCCGAAATTTATTATCTGACAGACCGCGTTTCGGCCGTATTTCTGCACGACATAGTCGATGACGCGATACCGGTCGGCATCCGCAAAGTCAATATCGGCATCGGGCATGGATATACGCTCGGGATTGAGAAATCGCTCGAAAATAAGGTCGTATTTAATCGGGTCGACATCGGTGATCCCAATTGTATAAGCCACCAGACTTCCCGCTGCCGAACCCCGGCAGCCAACCATGATTCCCATTTCCTTTGCGGCCAGGACAAAATCACGGACGATGAGAAAGTAACCGGGAAAACCCATCTGGGTAATGATACCGAGTTCGAATTTGAGCCGGTCGAGAATCTCCTGTGAGGGCGGGTCGCCGTACTTTTCTTTGACACCTGTCAGGGCAAGCTGTTCGAGATACTCATCGGGACTTGAACTTCCCTCGGGAACATCGGGTACCGGAAGCATCGGTTTTTTCTTGAGATCGACACTGCATCGCTCTGCAATCCTGACTGTGTTGCTGTATGCTTCGGGGATATCCGGGAATATCTGCGCCATCTCCTGGGGCGACTTGAAATAAATCTGATCCGAAGTAAAACGGTAGCGGTTTGGATCCGCCATTGTAGTTTGTGTCTGGATGCACAACAGAATTTCATGTGATTGTGCGTCTTCCTGCCGCAGGTAATGTGCATCGTTTGCCACGATAAACGGAACACCGAGTTCATTGCCGAGTTTAATCAGCTCGTCCATCGCCACAATTTCTTCATCGATTCCGTGATTCTGGAGTTCGAAATAAAAATGTTCTTCACCGAAAATGCTCATGTATTCGAGTGCAATTTCCCGCGCCCGTTCTGGTCTGCCATCGACAAACGCCCGGGGAATGGCCCCTCCGATGCAGGCACTGGTGGCTATCACACCTTCGGAATACTCTCTGAGTACTTCCATGTCGATGCGCGGCTTATAATAAAAACCCTCGGTATAGCCGATCGTACTCAGGCGCATCAGGTTTTTGTACCCGGTTTCGTTTTTTGCAAGCAGGACCAGGTGGTTGTATGAGCGTTCGTCTTTGGAGGTATTCCGATCGAAACGGGACCCCGGAGCAACGTAGGCCTCGAATCCGATTACCGGCTTTATCCCTGCCGACATGCAGGTTTCGTAGAACTCAATAGCCCCGAACATACCTCCGTGATCGGTGAGAGCCAGCGCCGGCATGCCGAATTCCGATGCCTTGGCAACCAGGTCTTTGACCCGAATCGCTCCGTCAAGAAAACTGTACTCGGTATGGGTGTGCAGATGGACGAAATCGCTCATTTCTTTCATTGCTGTTCCACTCCCAGCTTCACAACTTCCTTGAGAAGGAAGGTGCGCTTGGTATTGGTATCGATAGATTCACCAGTGATCGATGGATTCCCTCCGCGCTCCATAGAGAGCGGGATGATATCGTATGCTCCCTTCTTGATTCCGGGGCTGCCGTTGTATTCGAGCCGGAGCTGGTATCCCATCAGAAGGGCATAATCGATTACATGAAGCATCTCGTTGATATCGAGTTCTTTCATTTCCGCGCTGTACTTACCGCTTTTAAGGGTAATCTCGCTCTCTTTCAGTTCGGCTGCGGTGGCAAACCGCGTCACCGGACGGCGCATCCCCGAGGTCTGCTCCTTCTTCTTCTGTGTCCGGCTCTGGCGGGTGGGTGCTGCCTCCCGGGGAGTGCGCGGATCGAAACCAAGTGAGAAGAGTATCTCCTGCACCCGGCTTTCGTTTCCGGGACTGACTCGGAATACCCGGTGAGACGGCAACTCCTCGAGCATTTCCGCTAAGGGCTCATATGAGCCAAGCTGCTCCGAAACCCTTTGATCGGTGGAGACCAGAAAGGTGTCGCTGAGAAGAGAGATTCTGGAGAACTCCCGAACCCATTCACTGACGGTTGCGACTACGTTGGGCGGAGCCTGCCACTTTTTCAGGCGCTCCAGAAGCATCTCTCCCGGAATGCCCTGACACAGGGATTCGTGGATTATCTTGCGGCTGATTTTCCCTTTGTAGACTTTGTCCAGCGATGAAATGGTGCCGAGCCGGAGAAACCAGTAGATGTCCGAGGGGAGCGACTCCTGAGGGAGGATTGCCGAGAAATCGGGCATAACGATGATATTCGCCTCGGGCATAGTAGCACTTTTGCCGCTCCACGGAAACCGCTGGTCAGGTGGGCAGGTAAAGAGGACATCGTTTTCTGTCGAGCAGAGTGTTATCGCGCCGATATAGGCAAATGCACGAAGCAAATCGACTGTTTCGGTTTCATCGGCATCACGCGACAGGGCACGTGCGGAAAGCCAGGGATCACCGGGTTTGGTGAGTGCATCGATAAGAATCTGATAGCGCCATGAACCCGTGTAGTGGGCGGTGAATTCGACAAATGCCTGGTATTGTTCTGCAAGCGGCCTGGAGAGCCACTCCTGCGCTGGACGGTGAAAGGCAGTGTAACTGTTGTCCTTAAACACCAGAAATCCTTCATTCATCCCGAACTCAAGCAGCAGTGATGCCGATTCCGCAGTACCACCGGAAATATCCGGACGAGCCAGATGAAGCAAGCGTTCGAGCGCCATCGAAGAAGTCTTGGTGAGCGTGCCACCCTTGGTACGCTTGAGCTGCCCCTGAGCGGCAAGTCCCATCACCACACTCAAGTCATTGAGGCAGAACCAGGGCAATCTCGTGGGACCGAATTTTCCCAGTTCCGCTCGGGAGTTCTGAGCCAGTGTGTCGGCAAGCAGTGGCCGAAGGCCTTCGAGAAACTCTTCGAAGCCAACGTAGTAGGAGCCTCCGCTTTCATCGCGGGCTGCCCAAACCAGAAATGACCGAAGCAGGGGATTGTGTTCGAAACTGCCGACTTTGGCGGTCGGGATTCCCTGATCCCCATGAAGATAGGCAAGAGCACAAGTCAACCGCATTTCTTCGGGCAATGCCAGAAAACGTTCGCGGAGAGATTCGGGAGAAGAAAACTGCTCGCCGAGCTTGCGAACGGTTGTCGAAGAAACAATGCGCCGATT
>JBEPYC010000341.1:0-4855 GCA_041641555.1 Chitinivibrionales bacterium
ACAATTGGGCCACTTTGATAGCTCCATGGCCCGGAAATCAAAATCTCTATTTTTAGGTGCGACGGATATTTTGAGAGATATCGGCCGGCAGTATGAAAAATGTAAAATTATTGACATCAATGTATCCCAGATAAGATAATTCATGGGGGCTTGATTGAAAAGAGATTCATTCTCTTATACCAACCTTGCCGCCAATTCTTACGGGCAAGAGTTTTTCAACACACCTACACTAAACAAATGAGGCGAAATAGCATGGGCCACAAGGTACTACTATCTCTGATTTGTACAATTTTTTTATGGGGCTGCAGCACACATACCTCACCGACTTATGATGGAAGCGGGGCGAAGGTATCGATTACCGTGAGCGGTGGCGATAAGGTGATTGTAACGTTTCGACGCGACAACACCAATGTGCTTGTGACTCCGGAGCTCGAGTCATTTCTCTCGGATGTTGTCTATCCCGATGGTGAAGGCAGTACCACCACGATTCCCGCAGGCATCTATGAGATCCGGTGCCTCTTTAAGGATCACTTTTCTGCTGAACAAACCAGTAGTACGCTTGTTCAGCACTATGAGTTATTGGATGATTACACGTACGATTTGGAAATTACAACAGATGATAAAAATGCCCAAAGAGTTATCTATTTAAGAAGAATGTAAAAGGGGAGTCTACCGTGAAAAACAACATAACAACCATGCTATTCTTGCTGACAGTACTCATAACGGCAAGTCCTCTTTATTCCGCCATGAAAATACCGGTGCGAAAAAACGGTGTTGGCATTCTGTTTAACTTTGAGCATTCTTTATTGCCGGAGAGCGGTGATTACGAGAAAATGGCAGGCCTTGCCCATTATCTTGGCTTTGGTGTTTCGTATGAAAGGGTGGTACAGAAAACAGACTTTGCAACAGCTCCGTTTCAATCACTCTATCTGGAGGGGTGCTACTTCGGCAGTGCCCATCAGACCTATAGTAGTCGCAGCACTGTAGAGGATGGATATATCGAAGAGATGTACGTTACAGAGTCATCGGCAATTACCCTTTTCCCTGCCTATAAAATCGGTCTCTCAATTCCGACGGTTGAATCACACGGAAAGCGAATTATAAAAAGGGATTCGAAAGGTAATGTCAACATAACCTATTCAGGCGGCACTAATGTAAAGGGATACCTGAAATTGGCGCTCTTTGCAGGACCGGAAATCAGCCACTATCTCGAACCGGCGGTCTTAAATGCGCAGACTCTACTCTCACCAAAGCTTGGTTTGGAGATTGCAGTGAACAACATGCTGGGAGAGATAGGATTTATCGGTTACCTCAAGTACTCAAACCTGTCTGCTGAGAGTAAGACCAAAGCACCGCTTACATTCGGATTGAATATGAGTACTAAAATCCTTTTTAAATAGGCCGGAAAGTAACGATGGTGCAACCCGGTACCGGAGGAACCACGCAGATTATCCCAATGCATTGCCCTACAGCGACTCACTTGAACCAGAGATCAGGGTTATTGAAAACAAACTTTCTCGAATGAGGGCATTGTTAGATGACGCTACTTCTGGAGACGGCTTATCAGAGTATGCCGATGAAATGGAGCAACGTATTATTGGTGAAACCGAGAGACTAAAAAAAGAGATCAAAAGAAATGAATAAGAGGCGCGCCATTGAAAGAAGAATGGGCCAACAGCCACATCGCACAACACGGCTTACCAAACTCCGCTTCGCCTCGACCCAAATGGATTCCTGTAAACAAGAAAAAAGGAACCCCGAGTACCGGGGTTCCTTGTAGTGCAGCTGAATTCTACCCCAAACTATCGGGTACGCAGCACGACGAATCCCGAACCGCCTGTTGTATCGGTGGGATTACCTGCAATGTCAGTAACGTTACTGAAATCGACCATAATGGTATCGTATGCGGCGTTTTTGTTGGCGGGGACGGCGACGTTGATATACCCGGAACTGGGGGTATCCCATTCCCATTCACACGCATCCGCACTCAGCTTGTAGGTTTCATCCCCGTAGTAAGAACTGTTTCCGCCCTCACGTACCTCAAAAGTGGGCATTTTTGTTGTATCCATGGGTTCGGAGAACGGACGGTTGCTGTAGTAACTGCCATATACCCGGACACGTATGGTATCAGCACTGCCATACGAGCTTCTGTTGAACCCGCTTTCGCTGGTAGTATAATCGGCCGTCGGAGAAGTCTCATCCGTTACCGTCAGCACTTCCGCTGATGCAATCGGAGAACGAGCCTCGCTGTTTGCCGCCAGGACCAGGAACTTCACCGTACCGCCATCTTCGAGCTGGTCAGTCACATATGCATTTTCTGTTGTATCGAGCTTCCCTCCTGTACTTCCGATGGATATCCACGTGGAATCCGAGTCCCTTCTGCGGAATATCTCGTATCGAGCTGCATTTGCAAGCGGAGACCAGTAGAGGTACAAATTCGAAGTATTATAATCGGCTCGCGTTGTGTCATCGGAGTGAGAGATCTGGTATCGAAGATTCGAGACATCACCCAAAGCGCCACCGTTGTGCACATAGAACTGTTTTGATTGATATTCGTAATTGTGCAGCACAGCCCCTGACGTCGAGCGCAGATCGCCTATTTTCAATCTGTAAGACACACCATCTTCCCAAACCCCGCTGAACGGCTCGATCAGGAGAACCTTTCGGTCGGATGACCATGACGTATTGATAAGGACCTCGGAATTACCCTGAAACACGCCAATGCTGTCGTAGGTAAGCTCTGAGGTATTTACGGGTTCTGAAAAGGTCAGTTGGTAGGCTTGGTTAGAAGCAAGAGTGCTGCTGTTTTCCTTGAGAACATAGAAATAGCTGTCTTCGGTTTTGGCCAGGGTAAAGGCGGCTGGTCGGACAGTATCCGGAGCCGCCGAACCCGACACGGTTCTGCTTGAAGAATACGAATACACTTCACCATTAATGGCGAGCGGCCGGACCGATATCGAATAGGCTGTGTTTTCCGGCAGTCCATCGAACACAAAGGAACCATCCGGTCCAGTATTTGTCGTTCGAAGTGGCGTAATGAACCTACGGGAGCTTGCCGAAGATGTTGATAAAAACAATTCAACAGTGGCATTCTCGGCATAACTTCTGGTGTCGTCATCCGGTCGGAAAAAGACATTCCCCTTCACAGTAATACCGCGTTTTGATAGAAGGATAAAATCAGCACTTTGTCGTGCGACGGGAATTTCGGCGCTGCCGTCATCAAGCGACAGTTCGAATTCGCTGACAATCGGCTCATACTCGGAGCGTCCCACCGAGATAAGATACGACCCTACCGGGACATCCTTGAATTCGACTTTTCCCGTAGAATCGGATACTGCCGACTCCAAACCGAGAATTTCCACCTCTGCATTGCTCAGCGCAACCATCGACCGGCCATCACGTACCTGCAGCAGGACATTTGCCTTGCTCGATCCCTGAGCATACGTAAGATCCTGTGATGTGGAAACCGGATTGTCATTCTGACATCCAGCAACCAGAAACAGCCCTCCCGCAATGGCCATCGCGGCAAGATTTCTGAGAACAGGTGAATCCATCTGGGTACCCCCTCGCGTAATGTGTTGAAAATGTTTTGATAATTCCAGACGTGCATATGCGAAAGTGCTCCACAAATCAAAAAGAGCACGTCTTGTCGAAATTGAATCGCAAGGGAAAAGAAAATATTCCCTGCGGATTCCCGAATGCAAGATCTTTATTGATATGATAGGCACTCGATGGGTAAATGACCAATCAGCCGAGGCTCTGAAATCGCAGACCGTTTGACCCCGAAGCGAACCGATCGTTCTGGTGCGCCCTTACGTGCTGAGCCGCAAACGCCCTGCATACTGTCAGATCACCGGTACCACCATATCACAGCCACTGCTTACATTATGTGCCGCAACCTTCACCCGATCTCGCGGGCAATGCCCCCGAAACCCTGAATACAATTGCAAAGAGTTGTGTAAAATAGATCTCCAAAAAGGAAGAAGTCTGTGACGAAAATCACAACGGTGGGGCCGGCGGCAGCTCAGAGCGGGAGGGCCAGTGTATGCTCCGCAGGCACACGGTGGCAGAAGAAATCGGGGCAAGTTACATGCTACCCCAGCCGGGTATGACAACGGGGCTCATCGAGGTTTTGTGCTCCGCTGGCCCCCTGCTGCCATTCTCTGCATGTATGCCCAGGACCCCCGCGGCATTCTTTGACTCGATCACGTCATGATAGTCACCGTGAGCGATGCATTTTCCCTCCCCAACGATACAGAGTCGGTTTGTCAGTTTCAGCAGGTCATCAAGGTCATGGCTGACTACCAGCATGGTGATATCGATTGCCTGTTGTGTTTCAAGAAGGTAGGGGATGATCTGGCTTCGAAGCCCTGTGTCGACCGCGGAAAACGGTTCATCGAGCAGCAGGATCTCTGGTGAAGAAAGCAGGGCTCGTCCCAGAGCAACCCGCTGATACTCACCACCCGAGATTGCGCCCGGTCTGCATTTCAGAAGGTGTGCCAGTTTCAGCATGCCCACGACATCATCAAAGCCCAGCGACTGAAACCTCTTCTTGCCCATCCCGTAGCGTAGATTCCTTTCCACACTCATGTGAGGAAAAAGGCGTCCTTCCTGGAATACATATCCGGTATGCCTTTTGTGAACAGGCAGGTTTACCTTGCGTTTCGTATCGAACACGACCGTTCCGTTTATCGATATCGAGCCATGCAGCGGATTGCTCAACCCCGCAATTGCATTGAGAATCGAGCTTTTTCCCGACCCACTCGGGCCGAAAACACCCGTAATCCCCGCATGAAACGTTTCTCGTACGGAAATATCGAAATCCTTCCGGGGCAATACGAAATCGATTTCTATC
>JBEPYC010000342.1:0-3151 GCA_041641555.1 Chitinivibrionales bacterium
GACTTCATTGGCGATAAGTCCCTGGAATTTCTCTCTCAGGAGCGGATCGGTCACGGTCACCAGTTTTGCATCGAGATACCGAACATTCTCATTCGCATCAGTCTCGATCATGTCTTTGAGATAGAAATTCAAGAATTCAACATAGGCGTTCATCATCGTATGCGAGAAGGTGGAATCTCCGCTGGAGACCTTGATGCTCATGGTGCCATTTTTGTCGATATTTCGCTCGAGATAATTCGCCGGTAATGCCCCTGCAATCCTCACCGTCTCAAGCGTATCCTTGGGATCATTCCATGCCCCTGCATTTTCATCCCATTTTTCTTCGTACGCCTCAGGCGCAACTTCATTCAACACCAGCGGCATCAAATCATACTTCTCGATCATTGCGGCGTTGAACTTCCGGCTCCCCAGCACCACATCGATTTTCTCGAGGCTGGCATTGCCTCCCAGCCCAAGCTGACTCGCCACAATTCCCCCGAATGCGCCGAATCCGGAGACGTTAGGGGCGGCTTTGTCGGATTCTTTGGGTGCTATGACCGCGGTGGCGGTCCAGGTGGGTCCTTTGACCAAAGCGGCGACATAGCCGATTGCCAGGCCGGCGATTGTTGCGCCGATTATCCACCATTTGTGTTTGACTAATACATATATGTACTCGAGGAGGTTTATTTCGTCAGGATCGGAGTAGGGGTGAGGAGCGTGGAGTGAGCAGTGAGAAGCATGCGAGGGCATGTTCACGGGCGTACCACATTGTGGGCAGTTGCCGGCCGATGGTTGAATCGATTCCGGGTTCTGCGCGGAAATCTTGCCTGGGGTGTTCTGTTCGTTGGTTTGGTTATCTGACATGTCTATTTGCAATGTTGACGCCTGCTACATAGACGGTTTTACCAGGTACAAAAAGTTGGTTCATCTTCCAAGCGTTATTAGGTACAAAATACGTAACTCCCACTGCTCATTTCATCTGAGAAAGAATGAAAAAGAGTGTGGGAAGGGCCTCACCGGCCCTTAGACCCGGTAATGAAAATGCTTGTATTATTCCCCCACAGTATTTCTTCTGCTTCACTTGCCCCCAGGGGCAAACAAGAACTCTAACTAACTCCAACAAAAGCTTCATAGACACCTATCCACAGGAAGCGGCGAAACCTGAGGTCTTCCTGGCAGATCTTTTCGGCCCCTGGGGGCCAGGGAAATACGGGTGTAGAATGGGGGCTGATACAGGCATTTTCCGTGTGGGGTTTAAGGGGTGAAACCCCTTCCGGATTCAGGTGCTGGCAATTGAAAGGCCTCGGCAAGAAAGCCTTCGGCAAGTCCAATTCGGTAGGAGTACTCAAACCGGGATTTCATGAAATCCTTCCCAACTCAACTCCCAATCGCCCGTGGGCTGTGTCTTGAATTCCCAATAATGCTCTTTTCCAAGCCGTCTACGCACAAGACCGGCTTCCTGTAACGCCCGAATCCCCTTCTGCCTGTATGGCTCAAACCAGGTTTCCCCGAACAGGCATTTGCCGTCGATGCACACATCCAACACGAGGGGACTGAGGTTCTCTCTGAGTTCGCTGGGCGTTTTTGCCACGAAGTTTGCGTGAATTGGACACTTGAGGAGAACATGGCGCACATCTCTAAGCCTTTGTAAGGGTTCAAGCGCCAGGTCTTCTACTACAAGGAAAATATCATAATCACTGGATTCCCTAAAATCTCCTCGCGCCCGTGATCCGAAAAGCACCACCGTTTTCAGACGCTTTCCAAATTTCTGTTCGAGTCCGGAGAGCAAACAGCAGACTTCAGGGTTTTCTGTAGATGTATGTTTGTTCATGCAAACTCTTGAAATCCTTAGAGTATCATCCGCAGGAGTAGGCCAAACTTCTCGATCATCTCCGCATTGAATTTTCTGCTGCCAAGGACCACATCAATTTTCTCAAGGCTGGCGTTGCCGCCGAGACCCAGTTGGCTGGCCACAATTCCCCCGAATGCGCCGAATCCAGAGACGTTTGGAGCGCCTTTGTCGGAATCTTTTGGTGCGATGACCGCGGTGGCGAAGGCGAAAGAGAGCCAGAGGCAAAAGCGGAGGCAGAAGGACCTCTCTCTTCTTTCTCATTCACATTCTCATTCATCTTCTGATTCTCTTGATTTTTCATTTCACTATTATAGTGGGGTTTTGGGGTTGGGTGGTCATGTACAGTTTTTGCTAGTACTCGTTATGAGCCTGAGCCCTCAACCTTTTTTCCTCTGTTGCTCATTCGTTCTGCATTTCCAATAGTCCGGGTGTCTATGCAAGTGCATGACAGCTATTATAAGCACTTCACTCTCCTGCGCATGGTAGAGCACCCCAAAAGGAAATCTTCGCACAAGGCATCTTCGAATGTCATACTCGACGATAGGCCATATTAACGGATTTGCGGTGATTCTCTCCAATGCCGAGTATGCTTCTTCGGCAAACTCCAACCCAAGCCCCTCACGGCAAGACTCATAATACGAAATCGCATCGTAGAATTCCTGCTGTGCACCGGGATGAAATTGCACTTTCATTTTTCCAGTATCTTCCGCACTCCATCGAACACCTCGGTGGCAGAGACCGGCTTGATTTCCCCGGAGCGAATTTCCTCCAGCCGCTTTCTGGCCAGCGCAATCCACTCCTTATCAATATTCGCGTCCGGGGGATTCAAGGTTTTCAGCAGTGAATCCGCCAGACTAGCCCGCTCTTCCAAAGGAAGTGATTCGGCTTCGTGCAGCAGGTGCTCAGTGTGTAAAATCATGGTTTTCTCCAGTATGGGGGTTGTCCCACACAGAAATGGTCGTGATTTGACTCTACCCTTCGCTATTCCAAATCCACAGCGGCCCTTGGTACTCTCCGGGCTTTCCGTCATCATAACCACCCGAACATGACGATTGCTCATTTCCTTGAAATGACCGGGCACCCGCAAGACATTCCCCTGCAGATCAGCCTCGAATTCGACGGCGTACATATGCTACTCCTTGGCCACTGTTTCCAAACGCCTCATATACTGAAAATGCATGACGTGCGCACTCGCAGGCTAACTACAAATTATACTACTGCCTGGTCGGCAGTCCTCTCGATCATCTCCGCATTGAATTTTCTGCTGCCAAGGACCACATCAATTTTCTCGAGGCTGGCGTTGCCGCCCAGGCCCAGCTG
>JBEPYC010000342.1:3161-4815 GCA_041641555.1 Chitinivibrionales bacterium
TCGGAATCTTTTGGTGCGATGACCGCGGTGGCGAAGGCGAAAGAGAGCCAGAGGCAAAAGCGGAGGCAGAAGGACCTCTCTCTTCTTTCTCATTCACATTCTCATTCACCTTCTTGAGGTGAAGGTGGAGGTGAAGGAGAAAGCGCTCCCTTTCAATTCCACATTCGCATTCACATGTCTATAAGAGAGGACCTTCATTCGACAAATTCAATGCATGCGAGGCCACCCTATCCGACAGCCAAATTCCGGCATATCTCATCCGAAGAATCGATTCGCGAACAGATATTTTCATTCCTGTGTTTTTTGCTGCTATCAGAATTCCGACAGAACCCGTTAGTTTCAAGCCGTGTAGTCTGGCTATTCGTCTTCCCACTGCTTCATCGATGCAAACGGTGTCTATACCAAGGTCCATTGCTGTCTGAATTACAGCGGTTTCTCCTAAGTCCAGAGTGTTTTCAAGGAGCCGCGATAAAGAAACCTTTTCCGTTCGTTTTGTAAGGAAACCGGCACTACGAAATTCCTCTTTGCCAACCCCCCGGGCTCCAGAGGAAATCTCCAGCTGTACTTCCAATGGCACAATTACTTCCTGAAGAACCTGTTTCAGTATATCCAGGCTACCGGTAGCGGCAACCAGTGCCAGAATAGGACCGCGATGCGCTTTTTCGGATCAGACATTGCCAACATCTCGGCTTAGCTCATCGTCATCCATATCGATTGCCGAGACCCCGAACTTGCTTAGTTGCAGAAGGAAATCAACTCTCGTGATGCCCGCCAACTGAGCTGCTATTCCGGAAGGAATGCGCTTGAGCTCAAAAAGCTTAACCGCCAAAGCCGTTCGCATTTCGTTCTCAAGTTCAGCAGGGGTTTCCTGCAGTAAGTCAGGCAATGTTTCGGGGTAATCTATGGTTAACTTCATCATTCATGTCCTTCGCGCAGAAAGATTTCGGCTTTTTCCCGTAATTCCAAAACTTCTTTCATCCTCATCCTCATTCACATCTTCCCCCAGGGCTTCGGAGCTCGTGGCAGTGAGAAGCATGCAAAGGCATATTTACGGGTGTACCACATTGTGGGCAGTTGCCGGCCGATGAATGAAAAAGAGTAGAGATCTTTAGCCACCCACTCACAGGAAACGGCAAAATCTGATGGTCTTCCCGGCAGATCTTTCGGCCCCTGGGGGCCAGGGAAATACGGGTGTAGAATGGGGGCTGATACAGGCATTTTCCGAGTGGGGTATAAGGGGTGAAACCCCTTCCAAATTCAGTTGCTTTTGCTTTCTCGAGCTATCTTTCGTACGCTCTGAACCGTATCTCGCATGATTACGACCTGGCCAGGCCATTCTCTTTCCGGATAATGGTTCAGGGCACGCATGACCCTTTCGTGAATCTTCTCTCGATTCGGATGCTTAAGAAGAATCGCCAGAACTCCGGGATGGCCCTTGTCTTGTCTCGTTCCAAACCACCGGATCGGTTATGCCTTCGCAATCGGTACCTCGAATATCTCTGACGTCGTAGCCTTTGTTTCTGAGTTCCAAAACGGTACGACGAGGGATATTCTCATCTACTATGACTTTCAGTTACCGCCTCCAATTGCTTCTATCGGCGATACCTCTTCTTCGGCCAGATCCGCAGCATACGCAAGGCATTCCAGAACGTCT
>JBEPYC010000343.1:0-4793 GCA_041641555.1 Chitinivibrionales bacterium
TTGTGGTCGATGAGTCAACGGAAGTAACGCTCACGATACGCAACAACGACAAGCGCCGCAAGCAGCTGATGCTCGAATTCAGCGATTTCGAGGTCTCGCCAACGATGTAGGGAGGGACATTTGCGTGGATTTCTCCTATCAGCGCCTTTCTACTACTCCCTGTTTTTCTTACCATTCACGTAAACACAGATCGAGTTCATCGGTCATCATCGCATCGATTTTGCTTGCTCCCGGAAGTGCTTTCAGGGACTTCAGGGTGACTCGATCGTTTACGGTCCAGCACTGCACGCGATGGCTGCATCGGGCGAGCCAGTCCGGTTGTCTAAGGAGAAGCCGGTAGTCCGGGTGGAGAAAGCTTAGATTGCGGGTCAATGATTCCGGGGCTTTCTCCAGTATTTCCCAATGGTTAAAAATCAGTGCGTACCCAATCTCCAGATGACGGGTCCGGGGCAAAAGACTGGAGAGAATATGCGAAGAAAACGAGCTTATGATGATATCACCCCGAGGGCTGTAGTCGTTGAGTAACGACACGAGCCGCCCGATAAGCTCCTCCCGTATGTAGTCGCCGTCCTTTATTTCGAGGTAGAGAGATGTCCGGTGATCGATACGGTCGAGAACCTGCTCCAGCTGGGGAACCTGGGTCGGGCAGGAAGTCTCCTGGTTTGCTGCCACGATTGTGCGGATTTCAGAAAGAGAGCGTTTCGCCACCGGATGTACGGTTCCCTGGCGATCGGAAATCGTGGCATCATGCATGATCGCGATCCGGTGATCGGCGGTGAGGCGAAGATCCATTTCGATACCGGCAACGGAGCGGCCGATCTCGGGGTGAGCGAGTACCGCATCGAATGCCGGAAGAGTGTTTTCGGGATGAGCGTGTGATGAGCCGCGGTGGGCAATGAATTTCATAGAATGCTCTTGGCAGAGTAATTTGTCCGTACCTGGCTAAAAATGGATCGTTCCATCTTCTTCACGCATACTGGTTCCGCCAGTGACAAAGCGCCTGTTTTCTGGTGTGTGCTTTGCTGTCTTTTACTTCAGGTTCAAAGCAGCGTTTGTGAGGGGAGAGAGCCATGAGCTCCGTTGGGGTGGTGCGATTTTTCCGGGAGCGTATATCCGGCAGCAGCCCGGCACTGAGACTCGTGGTGACTTTTTGGTCTGTTCTCGCTTTCAATGGTGTGCTCCTCGCACAATCGGCACGATCATCCCCCAATCCACATCCTCGAGTGCTTGTTCTCCATTCGTATCACTACGGGTTTACCTGGTCGCAGAATATCAGTCAGGGCATTGCTTCGTATTTCGCGAGTAATTCCCCGGGCACCGAAGTAGTCACCGAGTTTATGGATGTCAAAAGAATGGCGACCACCGGCTATTTCGAGTCTCTTCGCGACCTCTACCTGCTCAAGTATCGCGATGAAACAGTGGATGCAATCATTGCAGCTGATGACTGGGCGTTGAGATTCCTCACGGGCATTGGAAGCGATTTTTTTCCCGATGCGCCGGTCGTGTTCTGTGGGCTGGCAGACTATAATCCCGAGAACCTGCGCGCATCGCCCCGCAAAATAACGGGCATTGTTGAGAATACCAATATTCGGGCGACTCTCCAGACCGCACTCGGACTGCATCCTGGAACCGATGTGGTCGCGTACGTGTCTGATGCAACCGTTACCGGCAGGATCATGAAACGGAGAGCGGAACGGGCGTTTGCTGAGTTTCCCGACAGTATCCAATTCCAGTATATCGAACATGGGACCATGGCGCAGCTTCAAAATGATGTCGCGAATCTGCCTCACAACGCCGTTATTCTGGCGTTTATCTTCACCGAAGACGAATTCGGGAGAATCTGGACGCATGAGTACAATCTTGAACGGATGGCCGACTCAAGTGATGTGCCGATATACAGCGTATGGGAGTTTTATCTGGGTCATGGTATTATGGGAGGAATGCTTACCAGCGGAAGCGTGCATGGTGGCATGGCGGCACACATGACGCTTCGCATATTGAATGGGGAAGATGCCTCGGATATCCCTGTCCAAACCGACAACCCAAACCGGTACATGTTCGATTTCCGGTACCTCCAGCGGTTCGGTGTAGAGACTGAGGATCTCCCCGAAGAGAGTATGGTTATCAACCAACCGAGAACCATCTACGAGGAGTATACCGCGATTTTCTGGGGGGCCATCCTGACCTTTGCTGTGCTTCTATTGTTGATAGTTCTTCTGGCACTGAATGTTGTACTTCGGCGGAGGTCACAAAGGGCCCGGAAAGAAAGCGAGCAACTGTTTCGTGCATTTATGGATCAAATACCCGGGCTCACGTTCATCAAGGATCTCAACGGCAAAGTCGTGTTTGCGAATCAGGGGTTCCGTCGGTATCTCGATCTTTTGCCCAGCACAATGATCGGAACCACGAATCACGATGTGTTTCCTCCGGAATTCGCCGAGAAGCTGGATGAAAGCGATTGGAATACCCGGGACCAGGGGAAAAATGTAGAGACGGAAGAAACCTATGGAGGGAGAACCTGGTCGACCCGGAAATTCCTGATTCATCACAATGGGAGTCGCATATTGCTCGGTGGGGTCTCGCTTGATATCACCGAGCGGAAACGGGCTGAACGGGAGCTGGCCGATGCACTTGAGATGCTCAATACGGCGCAGGAGGTCGCCGATATCGGTACCTGGTGGGTTGCTCTGCCCAGTCGGGAAATCCACTGGAGTGCCCAGTTGTACAAAATCTTTGGAATACCCGCCGGAGAAAGCGCACCCTCCATGGAGGAATTCCTTTCCCGGGTGCATCCTGAGGACCGCGAGATGGTGCAAGACAAGGCCCGGGAACAGATTGCGGCATCGCAACCACGGTACGAATACACGTATCGCATACGGCTGGCCTCGGGGGAGACCAAATACCTGGAGCATATCGGACGGCCCACCCATGATGACCAGGGAAATATCCTGCGGGTTCTGGGAACCATTCAGGATGTAACCGAGCGAACGGAAGCCGACCAACGCATCAAAGCTTCTTTGCATGAAAAAGAACTACTTCTCCGCGAGCTTTATCACCGGACCAAGAACAACATGCAGGTGATATCGGCCTTTCTGGAGCTTCAGGCGGGAGCATCGGAAGATCCGGTGGTGTATCAGATTATTCAGGACGGAGTCACGCGCATACGAACGATGGCACTGGCGCACGAAATGCTCTATAGAGCCCAGAGCCTGTCACGAATCAACCTTCGTGAATATGTCGCCGATCTCATCGAGCTTCTGACGACAAGCTATGGGGATTTCACCAAGCGGGTAACGATCGTACAAGAGGTGCAGGAGATACCAGCGCTGATCGATATCGCTATTCCCTGCGGATTGATCATAAACGAATTGTTGTCAAACTGCGTGAAACATGCATTCCCGGCGGATCGACGCGGGCAGGTAGAGATCACACTTGTCAGAAAAGAAATGGCCCATCTGGAGCTATCGGTGGAGGACAATGGGATTGGTGCTCCTCCCGGTTTCCGTCTCGAAGAGAATCCAACCCTTGGTCTGCAGATTGTCAGGCAGGTTGCCTGGCATCAGCTTCAGGGAGAGGTCCATTTGGAAACTGATGGCGGGTTTCGATGGCGGATTACCTTTCGGGACGATATCTATTCAGAACGGGTGTGAAAGGCTACTGTGCCGAGATCTTTTGAAATCGGTATGTGCCCGATTTACCCTGATGGTGCGTCGTCCGCACGGCGAAGTATATTTCCGGCAATCCGATAGTTTTCTCGGCAAGGAGCTTGCAAGTCTATGAAAGAGAGTGGATTTCAATTGGTGATTTGCATACGCGGTTTACCTCACCAGGGGACTTTCACCGGCCCCGCGATGTCTCATGGCCTAATAGCGATGTACAAGGCAAGCTAACCATGAATATCACTCAGGAGCTGGCGGATTCGGTCTGGCATGAGCCACAGAGCTGGACGGCCAAAGACGCCACAGGTGCCCAGAAGAAATTGATCAAGAGTCAAAAACCCCTTTTTGCCTTTGTTGCCGCCCGAGCCGAACCACTGGGCGAACACGCATTCGGGGTGATGCTCTTCATGTTTACCATTGTTTACCGCATGTACCGGAAAGCATACGGACGCCCCATTCCCAAAATTCCCGTCTCTACGATTGAAAAAACCGACAACGAGACGGACGGTTTTTTCGAAAGTCTCGAAACAGACGAAAACATGCTCGATCGGATGGCCGTGACCCGATTCGGTAAGCACCCCGAAATATGGAAGTATATCACCAGCGGAATCTATGAAGCCAACGATGAAGATCTCGACCTGAGCGAGGAGCAGATCTCGGAGATGATCATTCTGTTCAAGACAGTGGTCGACCTGCTTGATGAAGCCACTTCCGATGCATGACTGCCCCGTATTCCTTACGTAGAGCGGTATGGGCAACGACACGGATGCGTTACAATAGATCCTTGGCCTTCACTGTTTTCCGGGGCTTTCTCTCTGAGCTTTTTCCTCTATCCTTCAACCGCATTTATATACCTATGCTATATTGATTCGATATATGGAGTTGTCTGTTATCGTCGTAACCTCTCTCCTAACTTGTTGCTGCGATGACAGTTACATCTGAGCGGGTGCCTGGCATAGAATTCGCTAATCCCAGTGCGCTAACACGCCAATTCTCGAAGGGGGAAGAATGAATGTCTTGATCATATCCTACTCACTAAGCGGGAATAACGATTCTCTGGCATCGAGTATCGTTTTGGACCTTGGGGCAACGCACGTGCGGGTTACGGAATCGAAGAAACGAACGGTCGGGACC